>CADBOY010000256.1 GCA_902796405.1 uncultured Lachnospiraceae bacterium
AGAACTCCCTGCACATTGTGGTAGTGTCCATCCTCGCGTTCCCACAGCAGGCTCAGAGACAGATCCGCAATTGTCACCTCCTTCCTTCCTCCCAGTTTTACAAAACAGCTCTGCCTCTCCGGATAAAGAGGGAGCCATACTGCGCGAATCAACTCCTGCATATCGAGATTCGTTCTCCCGACTCCCGCGATCAGATCGTCAGCCGCAAGGAAACGGGAACCTCCCCCGGCACATATCGTCTCGATCTGCGCGTGGTACAGGTACAGGACGGGAATCATATCCCCTGCCACGGAAGCATTCCCCAGGCTGCCCCCGATGGTTCCCTTGTTCCGGATCTGCTGGGATCCGACGTGGTCACACGCCTGCGATAAAGCACTGGCACATCTTTGTACATCTGGTTGATGTGCAATTGCGTCGTGTGTTTCCATCGCTCCGATTCGAAGCATATTTTCTCCGGAAGGGCCTGCCTGAATGCCGATTCCGTACAGTTCCGGAACGCGGCACAGGCTCAGAAGATTTGTGATCTCCGACGGATGGTTTTTCTGCTGAATAATCAGGTCCGTACCGCCTGCCAGAATGAGTGATTTCTCATCGATCCAGCCCAGACAGTCTACCAGTTCCTTCAGGGACTGCGGTTGGAAGTAATTCTGTACTCTCATGTTCCGCCCTCCTCTCCTTCTGCCGCCTGCCGGATGGCAGCACGAATCTCCGCATAGCCGGTGCACCGGCAGATATTGCCGGCTATGGCTCTTCGAATCTCTTCTTCGGTCGGATGCGGATTGTGCATCAGCAATGCCTTCGCCGACAGGATCATTCCTGGAGTGCAGAAACCGCACTGAACTGCACTGTTATCGATAAAAGCCTGCTGCAGAGGGTCGAGTTTTCCTCCTTGTTCCAGTCCTTCAATGGTAATGAGCTCACCACCATCAATCTGACCAACCAGGGTGAGGCAGGAATGAACCGCTTTGCCATTCAGAATCACGGTACAGGCTCCGCATTCGCCTTCGCTGCATCCCTCTTTGACTCCGGTAAGGTGAAGATCTTCCCGAAGATAATCGATCAGCCGTCTCTCCGGCCGTACCTCGTCGGTTCGGGCTGCACCGTTCAGCGTATAAGTAATCTTCATGCCTGTCCCCCTTTCTTTTTGGCTATGGCTTCAAGAATAATCGGCGGGGTGATCGGATAATGCGTGATATGCGTTCCCAGCGCATGATTGACGGCTGCTCCCAGCGCAGGAGCAATCGGCGCTGTCGCTACTTCTCCTACTCCCTTGGCGCCAAACGGGCCGGTTGGTTCCGGATCTTCGATAAGAAGAAGATCATAATCCGGCATGTCATACGCATTGACGACCTCGTAGTGCTGAAGATTGGGAATCAGAGTTTTTCCGGTTTTCGGATCAATCTTGATTTCTTCCCGGAGTGCCCATCCGATACCCTGCTGAATACCGCTTCCGATCTCTCCGTGCACCAGATCCGGGTTGATTGCCTTTCCGATATCATGAACCGACAGACAGTGAAGAATATCCACGCGGCCGAGCAAAGTATCTACCGCGACCTCCGCGAAGAAGGCCGCCGGCGTACCTGGATTTTCCGCTGCGTTGCTGGAGCAGGTGTAGTAGATATCCTTCTGGAGATCAAAGATCGCATGTTCCCAGACCTCCTTCCAGGTGCACTTTTTCTCCGGATTCTGCTCACTCCAGAACACGCTGTCCGCGTAGTGTATGGATGTACTGAACACGCCTAGCTTTGAAGCAGCGATCTCCTTCCCCTGACGGAGAATTTCCTGTGCGCACTGGATGACTGCTCTCCCGAATACATAGATCGTCCGGCTTCCATAGCAGCCATAATCGTAGGGCATGTACTGCGTATCGGCTTCATTGACCTCAATCAGGCGAATATCTACGTCCAGCACTTCTGCGGCAAATTTCCGCATGGCAATGGTGGCACCGCAGCCGTGATCGTGAACCGGGAGATTGACCAGGAAAGAACCATCATCCTGCAGCATGATGGTGCAGGTTGCGATCTCCGAGAGATCCGGATAGAAGGACGTCTTGTGAGAGCAGAGGGCTACGCCGACACCATAGCGATATCTTCCGTTCTCGGCATTCTTCTTCTCACAATCCTGCTTCCGCTTCTCCCACTGGAACCGGTCACGGCCCTGCTCCAGAACCTCCCGGAAGTGGGCATTGCCAATATTGGCCTTGTGCATAGGATCCATCTCATAGGCTTCATGGATGTTGCGCAGCCGCAGCTCAACCGGATCAATGCCCAGCTTCTCAGCGATGAGATTGACGTTCGGCTCAAGCATCACTGCCTCTTCTGAAGCGCCCCAGCTCCGGAAACTTCCATTGCAGGGAGTGGTTGTGCAATAAGAGTAACCGGAGAAATCAATGTTCGAGCACTGATAGGTTTTGCCCAGCTTTCCGCCGGCGGTCCGCAGATATGACGGGCTGATGGTCTGATAGGCGCCCGCCTCCAGATTCATGCGAATCTTGATTCCTTTGATGATCCCGTCCTTTGTGACCTTCGTCTCGGTATAAGCATCAAAGTTATGACGGAGCAGAGTTCCGGTTGTCTGTTCTTCTCTGGTGAAGTGGCAGATCACATCCGCCTTCAGATCATACGCGGCATAGGCGACAAGAGGTTCCAGAACCATCTCCTGTTTCACGCCGAATGAGCCTCCCATCGGAGGCTTGATCACCCGCACCCGGCTGTAGGGAAGGCCAAGATAATCTGCCACGGTAGACCGGATGCCATAGGATGTCTGACAGCCGCTCCAGACAGTAAGCCGTTCCGTTCCCAGGTCATATTTTGCCCGAACGCTCTGCGTTTCCATGGACAGATGCGTCATTCGTCCCATATGCGTTTCCGATCTCACGGTCAAATCCGACTGCACAGATTCATAATTACCGCAGGACTCATGAAACGGTTTGTTGGGGGCCGGATAGATATTCCCGTTATGATGCAGCAAAGGTGCATCCTCTGCCATCGATTCTTCCAGTGTCATAATCAGCGGCAGCGGTTGATATTCCACCTGAATCTTCTGACAGGCTTCCTGGGCAATCTCCGCCGTCTCCGCAACAACTGCCGCAACCCGTTCGCCATAAAACCGAACCTCCCGGTCAAACAGCCGTTCCTGATTCATGCTGCCGGCCAGTTCTGCATTGCTGACCCGGCCCCGGTCAAAATAGGTATCGGGTGTATTCTCCCAAGTGTAGATGGCTCTCACTCCGGGCAGCCATGCCCGGGATGTATCGATCTTCGTGATCATTCCATGGCCGATCTCGCTCATCTTGTACTTCAGGTGAAGCATATCTACAGATTGCATATCAGAGGTATAGACAGTATGACCGGTTACTTTTCCATACACTTTGTCATTGGACATCGGCTTTCCGATATAACGAAATTCTTTCACTTTCCCGATCCCTCCTCAGAAATATCAATGCCTGTACAGTAGATGATCCCGACTTTTTATATAAATGAATAATTTTCATTTCACTTAAGAATGTACTTCATTTTCATTTTATCACTTCAAAATATTTAACCTGATCATAAACTTCTCTTGACTATGAAACGTCCATTCCCACAGGAATTCCGGATGTATTCTCCAGGGACCTGTGAAATCAGGGACTCTCCTTCAATCAATTTCAAGCATTTTCCTCATTTACGAAGTTAAAGAACATTCGTTTCGAACAATGTGTAGAAAGCAAGCCCGAATAATTCTGAAATTCTCTGATATTATCCTTTTATCCCGGATAAAAACAATCCTTGTCGTTTTTTCGCTGATGAATTAAACTATTAGATGGAAATTAGCCGGAAAGCAGTCGAACAAACAGAAACAGGAGGCGACATCATTGCCCACGATCTCGGTTCATCTTCTAGGAACACCGGTTATTGAATTAGAAGGAAAGCAGGTCACATTTGCTTTGAAGAAAGCAGATGCGCTCTTTTTTTATCTCTGTATCGAAAAAAACACAACGCGGAGTATGCTGGCCAATCTCCTGTGGGGCGGGCAGTCCGATGATGCTGCTCGGAAGAATCTCCGCAATGCACTGTATGCCATCAAAAAATCGTTCGGATTTGACCCGTTCGAATCCCCAAAAAAACAGATTCTGAAACTGAACTCATCCGTAGAGTACGTGATCGACACGGATCTTTTCCTTAAGTCCGGCGATCTGTCACTCTATCAGAACGCCTTTCTGTATGGTTTTTACCTAAAGGACTCTTATGAATACGATGAGTGGATGAACAATGAACGGGCACATTTCCTCGATCTCTATCTGCAGCAGCTGTTTCAGCATTTTCAGGCGCTTCCCGCTGAAGATGTGAGCGGCCGCGAGGAGATCTTTCACCGCTACACAGAGGCCGACGCACTGGATGAAAGAATCTACGGCCTCATGATGCAGACTTATCAGGATAATAAGCTGTATCTCAAGGGAATCCGCTGCTATGAAAGTCTGGTTCACGTTCTGAAGACGGAGACCGGGCTGACCCCTCCGGATTCTCTGAATGCGATGTACCGGAAGATGGTGCAGAACTGGAACGAGAGCATCAGTCATCCGAAGGATGATGCGGCGAAAGAACTTCTTGCCGGAAGATCCCGTGAGATGTCTGTCCTGATGCAGGCCTATCAGCGGCTCTTTATCGGACAGGGAAGCACAATCTTTGTCACCGGAGAACGAGGCGTCGGCAAGACCTATCTCTGCGAAGCCCTGCTTTCCGCCATCCGGGATGATAACCTGCTGATTCTTTCCGCTGCCTGCTTAGAACAGGAACAGACCATTCCGCTCGCAATCTGGAATGTCGTGATCCTTCAGATCAGCCGGGTGCTGGAATCCGCCGGGCACGCCGCTCCTCCACGTTCGCTTCAGATGCTGGAGCAGATCTTCGCTATGCTGGAATCACTCGGCAATCCGGCTGCTCTTCCGCATGACCTTTCGACTTCTTATAATTACCGGGCACTGAAGAACACCGTAATCCGGCTGTTTTCCATCCTCAGCGAACAGAAACCGGTTCTTCTTTTTCTGGATGACATTCAGAACATGGACGCGCTCAGCGCGGACTGGCTGTCCACTCTCATTCGGCAGGGAAACGGCCGCATATTGATCCTGCTGACCTGCCCTCTGCAGGTTTCCGATACCTGGAACCGCTATATCAATCAGCTGGTCTGTCGGAAAAATGTCAGCAAACTGATTCTGGAGCGGTTTACCAGGGAGGATGTTCGTCTGCTCATGCAGCGGCGAAGGGTCGATCCCTCACTTCTGGAATCGATCTACACAAAAAGCCAGGGAAATCCCTTCTTCCTGGAGATTATCCTGGACAATGCGGCAAATGGCGAAAGCGATCTCTCCGCCCGGGCTCAGGATATTCTGAATGCCAGGCTGTCCACTCTCTCCCGCGCCGAGAGACAGCTGCTCGATCTCATCTCCATCTGCAGCGATTATACCACACTGAATCTTCTTCAGTTTGTCATGGATCAGGATCCTGTCGGACTCATGGAGCGGATTGAAAGTCTGAAGGAAAAGGAGCTGATCATCGAGACAGAAAGCAGCGATGTCATCCAGTTTCGTTTCCGCCACCCGAAGATGCGTGAATACGTGGAATCGCTGCTGTCTCCGTCCAAGGCACGGATCTTTCACAGCCGGATTGCGGACTATCTGGAGCACTCTTCTCAGCCGCGCGACAGCCGGTGGTACACACAGATGATCTATCACTGTGAACGAAGCGGAAGCCAGGCAAGGTGTCTTTACTATCGGATTCTTCAGATTGGCGCCTACTCTGATCTCAACTTCGATCTTTATCCGGTTCTGACCGCCTCTCCGGAAACCGGCCGAATCAGTGCAGATCAGATGCTGGAGGAGCTTTTTTCCACGGCTCATGAGCTTTCCCTGTGCTTCACTAAGTATCCGGGACAGATTCCCTATGAAGAAGCGGAGGCTCTGCTGAACCTGTCTATCGTGAAGATCAGCATCCAGCAGGGATATTATGAACAGGGTCTGAAATATCTGGAGCGCACTCTGTCGGTAAATGCCTGTGTAAACAGCCGGCCGGATCTGCGCCGCAGCTTCCTGCGTCAGCAGATTTACTATGGAATTCAGACTTATCGCACGGATGTAATGAAGAAAGCCATTGACAAATGCCGCGCCATCGATAAAAACAGGTCTGACCTCAGTGAGCAGGCTATCGATGACCGGCTGCTCGGTTTATATCTGTCCATGACCGGGGAATATGATGACTCCGATCGCATGCTGAACACGGCCATCGAGAAATTTCACCGTTCGCCGCTCAAAATTCCATCCTATACGGTGAATCTGGCGGCCTGCTACAATTATCTGGGAGAGAATCACCGCCGCCGGGGGGATTGGAAGGAAGCCGCCGCAATGTACCGGCATGCCATCTCCATCTCGAGCGAACACGGCGGTATGGAGAATCCGACTTTTTATGTGAATCTTGCTCATGTTCTGCTGCTCCTGGGACAGGATGCCGAGACCGGAGAGATGGCCGGACATGCTCATGTACTGTATCAGACATCTGCCGTCCGCATGGGGCGCTGCATGCTCCATCTGATCTTCGCGGTACTGGCGGCCAGAGCCGGTGACCTGAAGCAGTCGGGCCTGTATATGCAACAGGCAGAGAAGGATGCCGGAATGCTGACCTCTCCGATGGATCAGGGGTATTACTGCCTGACTGCTGCGTATCTCAGGAAACATTACGCGGAAGCCTTCCGCGATATTCTGCCAAAAGAGAGCCGGACTTATACCGACGAGGCAGAAGAAGCCCTGGGGGAACTTCCGGAAGCAGAAGAATTACACAGGATCATCCGTTCGTCATGCCCGTAAATGATGCCGAACGCAGACTTAATGTGTCATTCTTACAACGAAAACCATTATCCGTTAAAAAAGGAACGGGTCAGGCCGGTTATCCTCCGATGCCGGCCATGATTCGTTTCTCATCTTCACTGGAGTTCTGGTTTGACGCGCCGAAATGATGCCCGGAAGGCTTGGCGGCAATTGCCCGCAGGATCGCTTCACGCACCGCCTCGTCATCGCCGGAGCGAAGAGGAGTCCGGACATCTTCTCCGATATTATACTGCAGGCAGCTCTTTAAAAAGCCATCCGAAGTCAGACGAATGCGATTGCACTCGCTGCAGAAACGGTGAGAGACCGCACTGATAAATCCGATCCTGCCTGGATACCCTTCTGCCG
>CADBOY010000257.1 GCA_902796405.1 uncultured Lachnospiraceae bacterium
AGATCAGAGAACTGAATGAAGCACTCCGTGGGCGCAGATTCGGAAGGGATTCTTATCAGTTTGAGATACAGCCGCGGTCCGAGTATAAAAACTACTATGATATGATCATGGACCCTATGCTGCTGAATACCGGCGGCTGGAACATCAATTCCGCATCCTTTAATCAGAAATATCAAAAGGAGATCGATTCTCTGTTCCAGATGCTGGTCAGAGATGATCAGGCTTCGGCGGAAAAGGCGGCAGAGTACGAGAAGAATATCCGGAAATACACAGATTACCGGACGTACCTGAGATTTGATCTGCTGGTGACGAACGATCAGGGAGAAGTGCAGCGGCTTTCCCGCATGCTCCTGAAGAAATCCGGCGGTGAAACGCAGCTTCCCTTCTACATTGCGATGCTGGCGTCGTTTTCCCAGACCTGCCGGATCCACACGCAGAAAGATGACACGATACATCTGATCGTACTTGACGAGGCATTCAGCAAGATGGACAGTGAGAGGATTCAGGAGAGCATCGGCCTGCTCCGGCAGATCGGATTGCAGGCGATTTTCTCGGCACCATCGGAAAAAATCGGCGACATTGCCCCGTATGTCAGTCGTTCGATTGTAGTGTACAGAAATCCCGGAGAGCACCGGTCATTTACCAGGTATTTTGACCCGAAGGAGATAAAAGAATCCAATGACGGCAGGATATGAGCAGAAAATCCTGAATGAACTGCTGGATAAATATGAGAGAAGCAAGGCATATACGGAGAATTCGGGGAATGCCCGTGTGATCCTGAAACCGATGGGCGATGAGCGTCTCATGGAAGAACTGGAGGATCCTGAGCAGAAGGCGTCCTTTCTTGAAACGCTCGATCAGCTCAGCCGGGACGGTCTGATCCGTTATTCATGGGTGCGTCATGAAACAGGCAATCTCATAGACAGCATTCATCTGGTGCTTGATCCCGTGTGCATTAAGGAGAGCTACCGGAGAACGGGGCGGACAGCCAAGGCGGAACGTGTACACGAGCTCATGGAAGATATCCAGGATGTTCTCTCATCCGGACATCTCGAGCGCGGCGGACCGATCGAGTCATTCCTTCTCGGACAGAAACACCAGCTGCAGGAGAAAAAGAGTATTTCCCGGTTCTTCTTTGATACAGATGAGAAAAAAGAAAAACGTAAAGAGGAGGATGCGGCTGCCCTGAACAGGAATCTCCTGAAGGTGCTCTGCGCCATGGATGAGAACCGGATGCGCCAGCACGGCGACTGCATGGAAAGAGTGCTGAGTGCAGGACTTTTCGGGGACAGTAAATATTTTGAACGTCAGCTGAAACCCAGAGTGTTTTCCATTCTGAGAGCCATAGTCCCTGACAGGGAAGATCTTCCCCCGGATGAGAAACTGCTGGGAGAATATGGCATTGTTCGCTGGCCGGAGATCTTTGAAATGACAGGCGATCTGACCGCGGTGAGGAAGGATGGCAGACGCATCGCATACAGCAGCGAGCCATCCGGAGCATATATCAATTCCATAACGGTCAGGGAACTGGACCATGTGGAGGCCGAAGCTGTCCGGAAAATTCTGTTTATTGAGAATAAAGCCAATTATGTCTGGTATAGTCTGTATCAGCGAAAACCTGAGGAACTGGTTCTTTACCATGGAGGATGCTTCAGTCCGTCGAAGAAGATGTGGTTTCAAATGGTTCTTGATACAGCCCTGCCGGAGACAGAAGTTCTACACTGGAGTGATATCGATATCGGCGGCTTTCGCATATTTACAAGACTCCGGAGGGAGATTGCTCCAGCTGCGCTTCCCTGGCGGATGGATGTAGAGACTCTACGGCAATATGACGAAAGAACCATGCCAATCACCGACCAGCGGTACCTCGATGGATTAAAGAGACTGTTGGACGATCCGGAATATGAGATTTTTCATGAAGTGATCCGGTACATGATCAGACGCAGGGTAAGACTGGAACAGGAGCAGTTGATCCTGCCGAACTGACAGGTTCATCATAATCTTTTGAAACATCGCATCGCCCGTCACATGGCGGATCTTATCCTCTTTGGGGTAGAGGACTCCTCCGTTTATCAGAAAAGGAACAGGAGCGGAAATTATGGTACAGTTTGAATGGATGAAGGCGCCGGAGAGTATCCGGAATGAGAAAGTCATATCGGGAGATACTGCGGATATCATTGTCATCGGTGCAGGACATGCAGGAACGGCGGCGGCAAGGGCAGCCGCCGAAGGCGGTGCATCTGTCATCGTGATCGAGCAGCAGCCCGATGAAAAGCAGTGGGTGCTCGGTGTGGGAGAAATCGGTCATATCAATTCAAAGTGGCAGAAAAAACACGGAGTCGCTTCCGTTGATATGGATGAA
>CADBOY010000258.1 GCA_902796405.1 uncultured Lachnospiraceae bacterium
TATCCTTCTGGTCTTCATCCTGACTTCGGTCATTCTGACCTCGGTGCTCGATAACCGGATCATCCCGCTGAACATCATGAAGCCCGGTGAACGGGAGTCCATGCGGCTGATCGGCATGCTGTATATGCTCATCATCTTCGCATACATCAAATTCATCTATGAAGATGACAATTACGATGCGGTGATCATGTATTTTCTGACGCTGGTCATCGGCCGCTTTGTCTACTTTGATGCGTCGCTCCTGAGCTTCCGGACTGCCGTGACGGAGGCGGCAGAGAATCTTCCGCTGCTCATCCTGGCGCTGCTGTGTACCGGCGTCCTCGCCCTGTGCGGGTTCCGGTCTGGCTATCTGCTGACCGCCAACGGGGTGGTCATGAATCTGTTCTTCGCACAGCTGTTCCTGCTGGTGGTCATATTCCTGCTGCATCGCTTCGGGCCGTTCCAAAGCATGGAGAGGAGATACCTTCAGGCGAAGAGATGGCGTGCGGAAGAAGAAAGGAGATCCGAAATATGACAGATCCGAAGAAGACATTCTATGTCAATCAGGCGAAGACCATCATAGCCAGGCTCGCGAAACGGAAGATGGAGGGCTATTACTGTGAGGACCTCGAGGACGCAAAGAGGAAGGTTCTCGAGCTGATCGGCAGCGGGAAGAAAACCGTCGGCTACGGCGGATCCATGACGATTGATCATTGCGGCCTCAAGGACGATATCACGGCAGCAGGACACGAGCTGATTGTCCGTGAAAGCTATCAGACGCCGGAGGAGCAGAAGGAACTGAAGGCGAAGCTCGCCTGCTCCGACACCTTCCTGATGAGCACGAATGCCATCACGCTGGATGGAGAGCTCGTCAACATCGACGGCATGGGCAACCGGGTGTGCTATATGATCTACGGACCGGCTCAGGTGATCGTGCTTGCCGGCATGAATAAGGTTACTACTACTGTGGAGGATGCCATTCGCCGTGTGCGCAACACCGCATCGCCGGCAAACGCCGTGCGGCTCGGATGTCAGACGCCGTGCGCCCAGACCGGCCGCTGTGCGGACTGTCTGCCTCATACAATCTGCTGCGAGGAGGTCATCACCCGTTCCTCTATGATCCCCGGACGGATCAAGGTTGTGCTGGTCGGAGAGGAACTCGGATACTGACCGGTCGTTCAGGTGCCTGACTTCTCCAGCCGCCGATGGCAAAGGCAGAAGATTACCGGTCTCCGCTGACCGGCAGCGATGGCAGACGAAAGGGCAGCATGGCCCTCGCGGCAATGACCAGTGATCTTTGCTGAAAATGCGACGTAAATCTACTGAAGTTCTTTCGAAATATTTTATTGAATACCGGGCCTCCTTGCTCTATATTGAAGAAAAAGAGCGAAGGGAGGCTTTTTATGTTTCGAAAATTTTTCACTGCAGTTTTATGTGCGGCGTTGACTCTTACTGCACTGCCGGCCGGCGCGGCCAGCGCCATGGCGGGTCAGAAGGCAGCGGAAACAACCGGAATTTCTGTCATGACCGCTTCTTCCAGGGCGGTGAGCGCGGATGCTGCCTCCGGGTCCACGAAGATCAAGGTTAGCCTGAACCAGGAAGCAGCGATGGTACGGGCCAATCTGAAACTTCGGAGCACGATGAATTATTCCACGCCGGCGAATCTGCTGGCGGTCATCCCGAAGGGAACCGTCGTTGATGTGATGGAGAATGCCGGTAATGGATGGTGTCGGGTGGTCTATGGCAATCATCAGGGATATGTCCGGGGCGGATACCTGAAGATCTTCACGCCGAAGCTGATGAAGACGCGGACGGCGCTGAATATGCGCTCCCGTCAGGACATCACGAACCGCCGGAATGTCATCACGCAGATCCCGAAGGGAAAGAAAGTTGCGGTGCTGCAGACCTACAAGAACGGCTGGACGCTGATCCGCTGGAACAGCCGGCATGGATTCGTGAAGACCAGCTATCTCACAAGTGCCGCGGAGTACCGGGTGACAAGGACGCTGCTGAATCTTCGGAGCAGCAGGAGCCTTTCCAGTAAGAAAAACATCATTCTTGCCATACCGGCCGGTAAAAAGGTGCAGCTGATCCGGCAGTATGACAACGGCTGGAGCAAGGTGGTCTACCAGAAAGTAACGGGCTATGTGAAAAGCCAGTATTTGAAATAAGGATTCCGGGAGTCTTCCGCCGGCAGCGCATGTTCTTTTCAGAGACTGCGCCGCCGGCGGATTCTGCATTATCAGGGAAGGATCGTGCTGCCGGCAGATCCTGCGTCATCAGGCTGAAAATCACGCTGCCGTGATAAAACGGAACTGACAGATTGTATGATGGATGAAGCAGAGTGGCCGAATGTGAAAGCAATAACAGGAAACCGCTTGCATTTCCTGCTTAAACCGGGTATTATCAATTCATGCGATCTGAGATAAATCGCGGGGAAAATCGAGGAATATTATGAAAAAATATTCAGATTTGCGCCAATTGGAAAGATAAATTATCGCTTTTGCTGTGGTACCGCCCGGATTTACGGCCGCCCGGCTGAGCGACAGTCAATCTAACAATCTGTAGGATACGTATCAAATCGAGACTTCCGGGAGAGAAATCTGCCGGGGCTCTTCGGTCAGCATTCATTCATGGAGGATATGACGATGAAGGTATCGGATATCATGAAGAAGCGCAACACGTTTTCGTTCGAGGTATTTCCGCCCAAGACGGATCTGGGCATGGAGCATCTGCTCGGAGAAGGCGGAGCGATGGATAAGCTCTACACTCTGAAGCCGGATTATGTTTCCTGCACGTACGGCGCAGGCGGAACGAATGTCGGCA
>CADBOY010000259.1 GCA_902796405.1 uncultured Lachnospiraceae bacterium
AACAGAAGCTGGGCAACAACGAGGCTCGCCGTCGTGTCATTGACTTCCTCTCCCAGGAAGATGATCCTCTCCTTCAGGAGGCGGGAATAGATATCATAAGACCGCTCACCACGGCTGTTGGACTCGATGACATAAGGAACCAAACTCATGAATTTCCTCCATAACTGCAAACGGATATAGCCGCACTGTCAGAGGGCGCAGGCTATATCCGCTGTGTTCCGGCATTCCGTTCGGCCCGTCTGCGCGAAGCCTCCGCCAAATGCCCCTATTTCATTTCCGCTGATTATTTTGCCTGTTCGTACAGCAGGTCAACTGCCTTCTGAACCCGGATATTCTGATGCAGATCGTCCATCTGAGCTTCGTCCAGATACTCTCTGACCTTGTCCTCTTCCATGCCGTAGGACTCCGCCATCTTCTTGATCTCGGCATTGACATCTTCATCCGTAGCTTCCAGGTTCTCGGCCTTCGCGATCTCTTCCAGAACCAGTCTGCTCTTGATTCTCTTCAGTGCGGCGTCCTTGTTGGACTCCAGCAGAGAATCCTCAGTCTGACCGGTATACTGCAGATACTGCTGCATCGTCAGGCCCTGATAAGAAAGTCTCTGTGAGAACTCCTGCACCATATTTCTCGCCTGAGACTCCACCATAAGATCCGGAATATCCATCTTCGCGTTCTCGACTGCCTTGTCAACAAGCGCGTCTTCCTTGTCGCTCTTGGCCTTCTCCTCAGCCTGCTTCTCGAGCTGAGCGCGGACATCCGCCTTGTACTCGTCCAGCGTCTCGAATTCGGAGACTTCGCTCGCGAACTCATCGTTCAGCTCCGGCACTTCCTTCTTCTTGATCGACTTTACCGTCGCCTTGAAGAGGGCAGGCTTTCCGGCGAGTTCCTTCGCATGATAATCCTCGGGGAACGTGACATTGATGTCCTTCTCCTCGCCGATGTTCGCGCCGATCAGCTGCTCTTCGAAGCCGTCGATGAAGGACTTCGATCCGATCGTCAGCGGATAATTCTCGCCCTTGCCGCCGTCGAACGGCTTACCGTCAACAAAGCCCTCGAAATCGAGCTCGATCATATCTCCGTCCTGTACCGGACGATCTTCTACCGGAACCGTCGTCGCATTCTTCTCCTGCTCCTGACGAATTCTCTCATCTACCTTCTCGTCGGTGACTTCTTCCTTCTTCACATCGACCTCAAGGCCCTTGTACTCGCCGAGCTCCACTGCCGGGCGGACAGCAACCGTCGCAGTGAATACCACGGGCTTGTCACGCTCAACCTGACTGAACTCGATCTTCGGCTGAGACACGATGTCGAGCTCGCTCTCCTTGCAGGCGTCTTCATAGGCCTGCGGAAGCGCTTCGTTCACCGCGTCCTCAAGGAACACGCTCTTGCCGTACATCCGCTCGATCATCACGCGCGGCGCTCTTCCCTTGCGGAAACCGGGGATCTGAATCCGGCTTCTCTGCTGCTTATACACCTTGTCAATGGCCTTCTCGATGGTTTCGACCGGGATCTCCACGGTCATCTTGGCCAGATTATGCTCCAGGTTCTCAACGGTGACACTCATGGTAAAGCTTCCTCCTTGAATAAAATCCATATTTCATGATTCAGGCGCCCGGCATCTGCTCTCTCCGCACATCAGCAGTCAGATTGCTGCTTCCCCTGCGGCCGCGCCTGAATTTCCAAAGCGACTTAATCGGTTTAAAAGTATATCACACCGATATCCATATTTCCAGTACTATTTTCAAATCCTGCACTGCTGCGCTGTTTTCAGATCCTGCACTGCTGCGTCGATATCAAATTCCGGGCAGCTGCATGGCATCGGACACGTCATTCAGCCGGAGGTCTCCGTCTCGAACTGGGTGAATGTATTCCCGGCCGTATCCGCCAGCCACTTGAACTTCGGCCAGTACTGGAAGTACACCTTGCCCATGATCTTGTCTTCCGAGACCCAGGTATTGTTCCAGAACCGCGCGTCGAAGGAATGGTTCCGGTTGTCTCCCATGCAGAAAACGCAGTGGTCCGGCACCGTTACCGGGCCGAACACATAGCCGTCCTCCGCCATTGCCTCAGGGAGGTACGGCTCATCCAGCGTCACCCCATTGAGTATGACCTTTCCGTTATTGACCTCGATCGTATCGCCCGCAATGGCAATCACCCTCTTGATGTAAGCGGTGCCCGGCTCGTCCGGCGCATCAAAGATGATGATGTCGCCACGCTTCGGCTCGGAAAACCAGTAGCTGGTCTTAAGGCCCATCACCCGGGTGTGCGTCATAATCGTCGTCTCCATCGATTCCGACGGGATCTTCGCATTGATCAGGATAAATACGCGCAGGAGGATGACAATCGTCAGTACAATGATATAGGGGAGCATCTCCCGGAACACCTTCTTTGCCCCTCCTCTTTCCTTGCCGCTGTTCTCCTGCTGCATGCTGTCTGACATAGACTCTCCATTCTGCCGCCTTCTTCCGGCGGTACTAACCTACCCCATCTGTATACCGCGGGCGTATCTTCACGCGAAACCGCCCGACCAAATCATCCCTGCAGTCTGCCACCAGCAGCAGGACCGTCTCCTTAAGGCTAACGCCCCGAAGCTT
Source organism: uncultured Lachnospiraceae bacterium (assembly GCA_902796405.1). Taxonomy (GTDB): domain Bacteria; phylum Bacillota; class Clostridia; order Lachnospirales; family Lachnospiraceae; genus UBA3305. The sequence goes on from CADBOY010000259.1 coordinate 2,595, forward strand.
GCGAGCCGCCACTGCATCCGGATAACCGCAAACGAAGCTATCATACCATAAAAACCGGGACCACAGAAGAATCCCGGTAAGAATACGCTTATTTTGAGAGGAAATCCACGGCCTTCCGGTCACGGAATTTCCTCATCTTGTCTGTTCTGATCCAGTCTGACATCCGGCACAGGATGATATTCCTCCGTGCCTTCTCCCGTCTTATTCCTGTGGAGCGAGCCTCCGGCACAGCCTGATTTTCATCGCGCTATCTCCCACCTTATTCCTGTGGAGCAGACCCACAGCGCAGGATGATTTTCCCTGGCCTTCTCCCTCTTATCCCTGCGGATCGGTCTGAGGGCCGTTTTCTTTACCATCCTCCTTTGGATCCTTCAGCGTCTCCGCCAGTGAAGTCAGAACACCGGCAGCTCCCTGGATATCCGACGGAATGATGATCTTTGTGGAGCGGCCATCTGCCACCTTTGACAGAGTATCCAGGCTCTTGAGGCGAATCACCGACTCATCTGCACCGGCTTCGCGGATCATCCGGATTCCTTCTGCGGTAGCTTTCTGCACCGTGAGAATGGCCTCCGCCTGGCCTTCCGCTTCCTTGATCGTCGCCTCGCGCCTGGCCTCTGCGCGAAGAATCGCGGCCTCTTTCTCGGCCTGCGCATCGAGGATTGCCTGCTCCTTATGGCCTTCAGCCACCAGAATGGTGGACTTCTTCTCTCCCTCGGCAACGAGGATCTTCTCCCGGCGCTCGCGCTCCGCCTTCATCTGCTTCTCCATCGAATCCTGGATCTCTCTCGGCGGAATGATATTTTTAAGCTCCACCCGGTTTACCTTGATCCCCCAGGGATCCGTCGCCTCATCCAGCTGAGTGCGCATCCTGGTATTGATGAGCTCACGGCTCGTGAGCGTCTGGTCCAGCTCCAGGTCGCCGATGATGTTCCGCAGGGTGGTCGCCGTCAGGTTCTCGATCGCCATCAGCGGATTCTCCACTCCATACGTGTAGAGCTTCGGATCCGTGATCTGGAAGAATACGACGGTATCGATCTGCATGGTGACATTGTCCTTCGTAATCACCGGCTGCGGTTTGAAGTCAATCACCTGCTCCTTCAGATTCACTCTCCGGGCGATCCGGTCGATAAACGGTGCTTTGAAGTGTATGCCGACTCCCCAGGTCCCGACATATGCACCGAATCTCTCCACGACCATCGCGGTTGCCTGCGGCACCACTTTCACGCAGGATGCCAGCACAATCAGTACGAAAATCACCAGTATCAGAATAATCAGACTTCCTGGATTCATCGCTCTCCTCCTTATGTTTCGTTACGCGTTGCTTTCCTTTGCTGCCTGTTCCTTCGTCTCCTGATCCGATCTGCCCGCCGGTTCCACGATCAGCTTGACTCCTTCGATGGCAAGAACCCGGACAGAGGTATCCTTTCCAATCTCTCCGCCATCCTGTGACCGCGCGGACCACACGGCTCCATTCACCTGCACCTGTCCCTCCGCGAGCCGGTTGCTGATCGGCTCTGTGACGACGCCGCATCTTCCGATCAGGCTGTCCGCATTGGTTTTTACCGTCTTCCGGCGAAGGAGCCTGCGGGACAGCGGTCTGGTGAGAGCCACCAGGATCGTGGACACAGCCAGGAAGATGACCACCTGGAGGATCTGACTTCCTCCCAGGCAGGCGGCAAGAAACGCCGCCAGAGCGCCGCCGGAAAACCAGATGGAGGTCAGCCCCATGGTCAGCATCTCCGCAAAGGCGAAGGCAACCGCGATGAGAATCCACATATATGACGGCATCACCGGCCTCCTTCCCTGCCAGTCAATATTTACCTGATGACAGGTTTATCGCGCCCTGCCGGAATATCCATTCTCCGCTGGACGGAATATCACCACCCGTCAGCATCTGCTGTGCCGCAAAGAACGTTTTCCGGTAAGTGCGGGACAAACCGCTTACAATGACAGATTCATTATACCGAATTGGCGGGGGTGAGGCAATCACTCCCGCCAATTTAACAAATTAACAAATTATTACGCCGCGATTCTGCGGTCAGTTTTCCAGAATATAGACATTCTTATACTGCACGCCAAACTGCGTGGTCAGACCGTGATTAGCCACAAGCACATCGATATGCTTGCCGGAGACGCCAGTATCCTCCGCAATATAGATGGTATCATCGCCTTCGATGCGGATCTTACTGCCAAGCGGAATGACGCGGCGGTCCACTGCAATGGTACGGCCCGGAGTCGGAGTGACTCCCGTTGCCGTCTGTCCGGCCCACTGGCCGTTGCAGCAGGCACCCGGACAGTATGCGGTCAGCCGGAACGTACCCAGACTCTTCCAGTTTCCGGCAACCTTCTTCTGATCCGGTACGGTATTGGAATCCACCTCATCGGGATCCGTCGTCTTGTTGCTGTCCTGCCCCTGCAGAGCGCGGTCCTCCGCCGATGTCACGGCTGTGTAGAGACCCTTCTCAATCTTCACGGCGCTCCGGCGGATATATCCCAGCGTATTGCAGTTCACGCGTACCCTGACCCAGGTCTTCCCGCTGGCAAGCACGGTGAGCTTCTTCCCCTTTGCGGCACTGGCAAGGACAACATTCTTACTAGTTCCGGCAACAACAGGGGCGGCTGTTTTCACAGTTGCCACTCGCGGATTCGTTTTGGCGACATAGCGGGATGCTGCCTTTCCGGTCACCACAGATGCTGCCTTGACCCAGCCCTTGGCATTGCCGGACGTCACATAATAGAAATTCTTCTTCCGGCGAATGATATATGCTCCGGAACCGCGGTACATATATCCTATCACCCTGGAACCAGTGCTCGCCGTACGGTACAGGTACGTATAATTATTGACTTTGGCTACTGCAATGCGGGAAGTCGCTTTCTGCTTCTTCGCCGCAGAAAGAGTCTGCAGCCGAATCGATGATGCGAAGCGGACCTTGACTGAGGCCGCCTCTGCCGTCATGGCGGAACCAGGCGCTGCCACGCTCACGATCTGCAGAAGAATCAGCAGCGTCAGCACACTGACTTTTAATCCGTTTCTGTGTGAATTTCTCGTTTTTCTCATTTCCGCTCTCCCTGTTTGATGCTGCCCCGGATGCGGCTTCAGATCCCAATTGGAAGCCAATGCCGGAAGGCGCTCCCCCCCTGTTGGTTTGAATCGGGCGGATGTTTCGGAGTTTTTTCATTTGTTACGGAATTGTTACGCGAATAATATACCATACTTAATATCTCTTGTCAATATTCTCCCACTTGCCTTTTTATATTCCGGAATATTGAGAGGATTTTCCCCATTTTCATCCCCGTTTTTCCCATTTCTGGTATAAAAAGAAGAGACCACCCGATACCGGACGTAA
>CADBOY010000260.1 GCA_902796405.1 uncultured Lachnospiraceae bacterium
ACCTGTTTTCTCATGATTTTATCCTCTCCCTGCTTCCGGTGCTTCACCGGCTGCCCTCACCTTCTGCCTTTCTGCCGCCTCACAGCGTCAGAAGAAGTGCCATCTTGAACCGTTTATCCGCTTTGACGTAATGCAGGCCGCCCTTGGCAAAGTGAAAATTCTCCCCCGCCTTGATCGGATGCTCCTGTCCTTCATATCCGATGATCGCTTCCCCGTCCAGGGCGAAGATCAGTGCCTCTCCCGGCGCCGCATGCTCGGACAATCCCGTTCCGGCGTCGAAGGCCATGACAACAAACTTCATCCTGTCATTATGAACGATGTCCATGTTGACGATCTTCTGGTTCTGATAAGGAACCAGCTCAGCTAACTGAAATACTTCACCGGCTTTGATTGCTTCGTTCATGATATCTTCCTTTCTGATCTGAATCTCGGTATAGACAGCTCCGGTATCGGTTCTCATGCCGACCGCCGTATCCGTTGGCGTCAGAATGGCTTCTCCGGGCAGCTGGTTTTTCGTCCATCCATTCCGTCCATAGACGGTCAGAGTTCCCTCCGCCACCAGCACCAGCTTGTAATACGGATAGATCTCCGCGCTGATGTCGGTTCGCTTTGCCAGAGAGAAATAGGTGATGCTGTTCTCTCCTCCGCTGACCTCTTTGGAAATCGTGCATCCCGGAACCGGGGCATTATCCACTGCGATGGAAAATACTTCGCCCGTCTTTTCCTGCCACTTCTTATCGCTCATGTCTGCCTCCCAGGAACTGTTTCCTTTTCTTTACGCTCTTATTATAGGAAATCCGGGAGAGGAGATATGTTGTGCAAACCACATAAACGAAAGTTTCAGCTTCTGCTGTCATTCGCCAGGATATCATGAACCCGCTTCTGAAGATCCGGTACTACCTGCTCCTCGAACCAGGGATTCTTTGCCTGCCACCGGAAGTTCAGCGGACTCGGATGCACGATCGGAAAATACTTCGGCAGGTACTCCCTGTACGAAGCCACCGTCTCCGTCAGATTCTTCTTCTTTCCTTTGAGATAATAATCCATCGAATATTTCCCGATCAGAATGGTCAGCCGGATGTCCGGCATCATCGCCAGGATTTCCGGATGGTACTCCTCCGCGATGAATTTTCTGGGCGGAAGATCTCCGGACTTTCCCTTCCCCGGATAATAAAAATCCATGGGAACGATGGCAATCTTCGGAGAATAGAACGTCTCCCGGTCAATGCCCATCCAGCGGATCAGTTTCTCTCCCGATTTATCGTTGAACGGGATCCCGGTCTCCTCCACCTTTCGGCCCGGCGCCTGTCCGCTGATCAGAATTCTTGCCTCGCTGCTGATCTGAAAGACCGGAGAGATTCCCCGGCTCGTGTAAGGCTGGTTTCTTTCGTCTGCTTTCAGTTGTTCTGTGATCTCTTCCACCGTCATCTGAAATTTTTCCCCCTCTGCACATGAACGGGCCAGCCCGGCTCCGCCCGGATTTCCGGCGCGGCCAGGCTGGCCCATTCCATTGTCTGTTTGGTTAATTATGCTTCCTCACCGAAGAACAGCTTCAGATCGTCGTCCACGGTTCCGATACCAGCAATGCCGAAGTTGTCCACCAGCACCTTGGCGACATTCGGAGAGAGGAATGCCGGAAGGGTCGGTCCCAGATGAATATTCTTGACGCCAAGATACAGCAGCGCCAGCAGCACGATGACCGCCTTCTGCTCATACCATGCAATGTTGAAGACGATCGGCAGATCATTGATATCATCCAGTCCGAAGATCTCCTTCAGCTTCAGCGCAATCAGCGCAAGCGAATAGGAGTCATTGCACTGACCCGCATCCAGAACGCGCGGAATTCCGTTGATGTCGCCAAGGTTCAGCTTGTTGTACTTATACTTCGCGCAGCCAGCCGTCAGGATCACCACGTCCTTCGGAAGGCGCTTGGCGAACTCGGTGTAGTATTCGCGGGACTTCTGTCTGCCATCGCAGCCAGCCATCACGACGAATTTCCGGATGGCACCGCTCTTCACGGCGCTCACCACCTGGTCGGCCAGAGCAAATACCTGCTCATGGGCGAATCCGCCGGTGATCGTTCCGGTCTCGATCTCTGTCGGAGCCGGGCACTTCTTTGCCTGCTCGATGATGGCGGAGAAGTCCTTCGTCTGACCGTATTCTCCGTCAATGTGCCGGCAGCCGGGAACTCCTGCTGCACCGGTCGTCCAGAGGCGATCCTTATAGCTTGCCGCCGGAGGAACCACGCAGTTCGTCGTCATCAGGATCGGTCCGTTAAACCTGACGAATTCTTCCTTCTGCTTCCACCATGCGTTGCCGTAGTTTCCGGCAAAGTTCTTATATTTCTTGAATGCCGGATAGTAGTGAGCAGGAAGCATCTCGGAATGAGTATAGACATCCACTCCAGTACCCTGCGTCTGCTCCAGAAGCATCTCCAGATCCCGGAGGTCATGACCGGAGATCAGGATACCCGGATTCTTGCGCACACCGATATCGACCTGCGTCACTTCCGGATTTCCGTACGCTTCCGTATTTGCCTTGTCAAGAAGCGCCATGCCGTCCACACCATATTTGCCGGTCTCAAGAGTCAGGGCAACCAGATCATCCACCGTCAGGGAATCATCCAGCGTCTTCGCCAGTGCCTTCTGGATAAAGGCATCAACGTCCTCATTGTCCTGCAGAAGAGCATTGGCATGCTTGCTGTATGCCGCGAGGCCCTTCAGTCCATAGGTAATCAGCTCGCGGAGAGAACGAATGTCCTCATCCTTGGTGGAAAGAACGCCCACGGAATCCGAAGCCGCCTTGGCGTCAAATTCCTCTCTG
>CADBOY010000261.1 GCA_902796405.1 uncultured Lachnospiraceae bacterium
AAATGCCTGCGGCTTGCAGCCGTCAAGATATGTCTCGATCTCTCCAATGATCTGCTCGATCTTGCTCATGATTACCTGACCTCCTGCGTCTGACCCCCACCATCGGAGTCACGGATCTTCTGTTTCACCAGAGGCACAATTTCTTCCGGAACAAAGCGGCTGATATCCCCGCCATACTGTGCGACCTCCCGTACGATGCTCGAGCTGAGATAGGCATATCTCAGATCAGTCGTCAGGAAGATCGTGTCAATCCCCGGTCTCATCGTATAATTCATCTGCGCCATCTGAAGCTCATACTCAAAGTCGGTCACCGCCCGGAGTCCCCGCACGATGACATGCGCGTGCTCACTCTGCGCGAAATCAACTGTCAGTCCGTCAAAAAAACGAACCTCGACATTCGGCAGATGTCTGGTCACACTTTGTATCATTTTAACACGTTCATCCGCCGAAAACAACGGCTTTTTGGCGCTGTTGATCAGGACACCGACCACCAGCCGGTCGAAGATCCTTGAGGATCGCTCGATGATATCAAGGTGCCCCCTGGTAATCGGATCAAAACTTCCTGGATAGACGCCGATTCGAAGGTTCTCTTCGCTGCTCATCCTCGCTCCTCCCTGCGCAGGAATACATGCTGATTCGTCTTGTATTCCTTGCGCCGATATTCCGTGAATCCGGTTTCCGGAAGCCAGGAGAAATCCGCGTCCAGCGTCTCCTCCACGATGACAATCAAATCCCCGGTCAGGATCCGGCTTGTCGAGAGCGTCCCCAGAATGCGGCGCGGCCAGTCCTTTCCATAAGGAGGATCCATGAATATGATATCATAGGGTTTCTCCCGTTCCAGCCGGGACAGAGCTGCCATGACATCCGTCGGCATCACCACGGCGCGATCCGCCAGGCGGGTGTGCTGCAGATTCTGCTCGATGCACTGCAGCGCTTTTTTCCCATTTTCCACAAAGCAGGCTCTCGCCGCTCCGCGGCTCAGCGCTTCGATGCCAATGCCGCCGCTTCCGGCAAAAAGGTCCAGGAACCGGCATCCCGCAATCTCCGGCTGGAGAATATTGAACAGCGTTTCCTTGTACTTGTCTGCCGTAGGTCTTGTATCCATTCCCGGCGGCGTCACCAGCTGCAGGCGCCGCGCCGTTCCCGCAATCACTCTCATTATTCCTTCTCTTTCCCCGCTTCATCCGGCAGAAGGTCTGCCGCCGGATCCGTCTGCGGTCTGTCTGGTTTATCTGTCCTTACCTCGCCGGCGGCAATTCTGGTCCGGCAGCATCAGCTGATTCTGACATTCAGTTGAATCCGTACAGCCGTCTCGTGACCTTATATCCCAGCTCGAATACCTTGCGTCCGCTTCTACCGGGAAGATTCGTACTCTCTCCCATAATTCCGTGGCGAATTTTCCGGTACATCCGCAGATTTTTCTGCTTCAGATAGAGCCACAGGTCCTTTTTCTTCTCCAGGTTTTCCGGATCATGCGACCGGATGGCGAGCATGGAAGAGATAGTCATCATGATTGACAGATAGCTGTACATATAAGTTCTGAGCTTCCGCTCTCGGATTTTTGTGAGATCATAATCGTCGATCATCAGCTTGTTCACCAGGATCTGCTGGTCAATCCGCGAGATCATGACCTGCTCATTCACCGACTGATCCTCTCTTCCAATGAAATACATGTAAAAATTCACGTTCAGATAGTACATCTTCCGGACGGAGGGAAGCGGGTGATACACAAAGATATTGTCCACATAGAAAGTGTGCGACGGAAGCACCAGGCCGCAGCGCTTCAGCATGAAGGTACGGTAGATCACCGAATGCATCAGGATATACTGACCAAGATGAAACTTTCCGATCTCGTTCCAGGAGAACACCCGTCCTTCTGGAAATACATTGGCATACCGAACGACCTTCTTGCGCCTGACACCGACCTTGTCGTAGACGAAATTCGATACCATCATATCGATCAGCTCACCGTCCATCACCAGCTGCTCCAGCGTGTCCAGGATGTTCGTATAGGCATCCCGATTGACCCGGTCATCGCTGTCCACCACTTTAAGATACAGCCCTGTTGCATTCTTCAGCCCGGTATTCACCGCCTCACCGTGGCCGCCATTCTCCTGATGAATGGCACGGACAATATCCGGATACTCACGTGCATATCGATCGGCTATCTCCGCTGTGTTGTCCTTCGTGGATCCATCATCCACGATGATGATCTCCGCGCGGCTGCCTCCGGGCAGCAGAGAATTGATGCAGCGGGACATATAGGCCGCCGAATTGTAACAGGGAACCACGATGGTAAGAAGCTTCATACTGCAATATCCTTTTCTCATTCAAAGTGTCTGGTGCGCTTTCGGCTGCCAGACTGACGGGACTGCGGGTTTCTTGCGGAGGAATTCCGGTTTCCGGCGGCGGAAGTGCCATTGTCTGCGCCATAGCTGGATTCTTCTTCATCGGGAAGAGAATCATGCTCCGGATCTCCCCAGTCATTGTCATACCATTCGTCAAAATATGCCTCACGGCTCAGGCGCACGGAATTTCCATGGATTTCAAACTGCGGGAAGCTCCGGATGAAGTTGGAAAACCTGGCAAATCCGTACTGCTTTGCATGGAAGGCGGGAAATTCCTTCTTCACCTCATCGTTGATGATGCTGAGATTGCCGACTTCTCCGCCATTGCTGCGAAGAATCCGCTCGATCTCCCGTTCAATCTCCTGTTTCGGAATAACGGAGCGGTGATCCTCTACATAATACGTTGTTCCTTCCTTGACGACCTCAAACTCATCCAGGCTCTCGAGAAATGTGGACAGCTTGGAATAGCCGTAGTTTCGGACATCAAATTCAGAGAACCGCTTTGCCAGGAAATTCCCCAGATCCGACATCGTCGTCTGCAGACCCTGATCCGCATTCTCGTTCATGAACTTGAAGATTGCTTTCTTGATATCATGAAGGCTGGTGATATCCGCCTTGTCCTCAATCTCCTGCGTGGCATTCGTGTGATTCGGATCCTCTGCCTGGGAGATGACATCCAGAATCTTGAACGTATCACAGGCCACCCGGAATGGCTTCGGCGTCTTGCTCTCTCCCATTCCGATGACGAACATTCCGGACTCGCGCAGGCGCTGAGCCAGCTTGGTGAAGTCCGAGTCACTGCTTACGAGACAGAACCCCTCCACATGACCGGAATACAGAATATCCATCGCGTCTATGATCAGCGCCGAGTCTGAGGAATTTTTCCCTGTTGTATAACTGTATTGCTGAATCGGATTGACGGACCATTCCAGCGCCACATCCTTCCAGCTCCGCTTGCTGACATCCGTCCAGTCGCCATATATTCTCTTGTAGGTTGCCGTTCCTATATCCGAAACTTCCTCCATGATGTACTTCATGTACTTTGGCGAAACATTGTCCGCGTCGATCAGAACGGCAAATCGTTTTTCTTTTCCTTCTTCCAATGCAAACTCCTGTAACATAATATCCCGCGCTCCCATGTGCGCGCGGGACAAAGCATACTTCATCGATTATTAGAAAATTATACGCCCCTGGCCTTCATTTGGCAATGTTTTCGTGTTAGAATGTGCCGGAATAGAACGGGACAAAAGCAGCAAAAGATAGAATGCCGCTTCACTGATTCCTCAGGAACGATCATCCACACCGAATACACAACAAGGAGACTGAGTCCTATGGTA
>CADBOY010000262.1 GCA_902796405.1 uncultured Lachnospiraceae bacterium
ACTTGCAGTGAAAGAGAAAGATAATTTTGATACTGTTACGGTGAGCGCAAAGGTCCCGGTGAAGGACGCAGACGGCCGCCGTGTCAAGGAAGTTGTCGACGGCAAGAAAGTCACGAAGTATGAAACCGTCGAGAAGACCATTAAGAAGGATCAGCCCAGCAGACTGCACGCTCGCCGTCAGATGCTGAAAATGCTGTATCCGGTAACCGAGATTCCGAAGGAGAATGCGGGACGCAAGAAGAATACGAAGAAGGTTGATCTTCCTGCCAAGCTCTTCGACGAAATCGCCCCCAAGTATGCAAACCGGGATGGCGGCTATACCCGTATCGTCAAGATCGGACAGCGCCACGGGGATGCGGCGATGGAAGTCGTTCTGGAACTGGTCTGATTCATATAAGCGCAACAGGAAAAGGACTGCCGTCGGCAGTCCTTTTCCTGTTGCGCTTATTGAGTTAGAAATGTTTCTTCGAGACTGTGATCGCGAGAGAGCCGGGGCCGATATGGCAGGAAATGCTCAGGGAAAGCGGCTGCGCGTAGAAGTCCGAAATGTCGTGGCCGGGAATCGCCGCCATGGCTTCCTGGCGGAACTCGATAAGGTCAGGGAGATTGTGGGTGTAGGCCATATGGAACACGCAGTTCTGATTCCCGCCAAAGTGCTTTTCTGCATCCTCCTTGACGGCATCGATCATGATCATCTTAGCCTGACGGACCGAACGGGCTTTGCGGAAGGCATCCAGCTTCTCTCCATTGATCTGCAGCACCGGCTTGATCCGCAGAAGTGATCCGATTGCAGCGGCCGCAGGGGTCAGCCTGCCTCCTTTTTTCAGATATTTCAGAGTGTCTACCATGATGTAGATCATGCAGTCGAATTTGGTTTCGGTCAGTTTCTCGGAGATCTCCTTTGCGGTAGCGCCATTCTCCGCCAGGTGAAGGGCGTCATAGACGGACTGCCGCTGCGTGACAGAGATTCTCTGATTGTCAACGACCTGAACCCGTCCGTCGAAATCCTGGGCCAGCGCTGCTGCTGTCGAGCAGGAACCGGACAGACCGCTGGACATCGGAATGTATACGATTTCGTCATAGGACTTGAGCAGTTCGTTCCAATTATCCAGAAGATCCGTCGGAGCAGGCTGGGAGGTCGATATCTCCGCGCCCTCCGCCAGTTTCTCGTAGAACTGATCCTGACTCAGCGTAATGTTCTCATAATACAATTCTCCGTTAATATAAAAAGGCATCGGCAGAATCCGGACTCCCAGCTCCTTGCCTTCTTCCGGTGTCATTCCGCTGTTGCTGTCGGTCATGACTGCAATTTTGCTCATTGCTCACTCTCCTTCATTCGTTTTCGAATTCCAGACGGCTGGAGGTCTGAAGGGATCAGCATCGCCCTCCAAGCCGTACGCGGTAACATTATAATGGGAAAGCGCATCATTTGGCAAGGAGAACTTCATGAGATTGTAGATGGAGGAATACTTGGTGAGGGAGTAATCCCGGTGAAAATGGAACTTCATGAGGAGGAAAACTGGGTATCACTTTATAATGGAGTCATTCGGGGAAAGACGGAATCCACTCTGCCTTCTGGGTGGGAATCATGTATTCCTTTCTGTGCGGATCTGCGCGCAACATCACATGCATAAGAGTGGCATAAGAATTGGGCATGATAGCTTGAATTTTCAGGATCTCTCATATAGAATGTTCATGCATATATACACAGCAGCGGATTGGCGCAAGAAGAGCGGGAAAAGCCGTATATTGATGAGTGAAAATCTGCTGCGCGGAAGCGGAGACGTCAGATGGCAATCATTAAGACGGATAATCTTGTGTATGAGTTCACAAGACGGGATGAAAATAATGAAGTGGTTGAGACCGTTCGCGCCGTGGATGATGTGAGTCTGGAGATTGCGCCAGGCGAATTCATCGCGGTACTCGGAAGAAATGGCTCCGGCAAGTCCACCATCGCCAGACAGCTCAATGCCCTGCTTCTTCCCACCAGTGGGACAGTCTGGGTTGACGGCATGAACACGCAGGATGGAGAACATCTCTGGGATATCCGGCAGACGGCGGGCATGGTCTTCCAGAATCCGGACAATCAGATCATCTCCTCGGTTGTCGAGGAGGATGTCGGTTTCGGCCCGGAGAATATGGGAGTTCCTACGGAGGAGATCTGGAAGAGAGTCGATCGGAGTCTGGAAGCGGTAGGCATGACGGCGTATCGAAGGTCTTCGCCGGAGCATCTGTCAGGCGGTCAGAAGCAGCGCGTGGCAATTGCCGGCGTCATGGCGATGAAACCGAAGTGTATTATCCTCGATGAACCGACAGCCATGCTGGATCCCAGCGGCCGGAAGGAAGTTATTCAGACGGTGCGTGAGCTGAATCAGTCCGAGGGGATCACCGTGATTCTGATCACGCACTACATGGAAGAGACAGTGAATGCTGACCGAATCTATGTGGTGGATCAGGGGGTCGTCCGCATGAAAGGCACGCCGAGAGAGGTATTCTCGCAGGCGGACCGGCTGAAGGAACTGAAACTGACCGTTCCACAGGTGACAGAACTGGCCTGTGAAATGAAGAAAGCCGGAGTGGATCTTCCGGGTGGCATCCTCACGGTAGAAGAACTGGCAGGTGCGCTATGCCGATAGAGCTGAAGAATGTGAATTACTATTACAACAGGGGAACGTCGATGGAGGTGCATGTCCTGAAGGATGTAAACCTGAAGCTGGACCGCGGTGAATTCATCGGGGTCATCGGGCACACCGGATCCGGCAAATCCACTCTGATTCAGCATTTCAATGGTCTTCTGCGTCCCACGGATGGCCAGGTCCTCTATGACGGAGAGGATATATTCGGCGAAGGATATGACCGGAGAGCACTTCGCGGTCATGTTGGTCTTGTGTTCCAGTATCCGGAGCATCAGCTCTTCGAGACGGACGTATTCACGGATGTCTGCTTCGGGCCCAGAAATCAGGGCCTGGGGGAGGAACAGATCAAAGAGCGGGCGGAAGCGTCACTGCGTCTTGTCGGGCTCGGTGAGGAATTCTACAAAAGATCGCCATTTGAACTGTCCGGTGGACAGAAACGGCGGGCTGCCATCGCCGGCGTCCTTGCCATGGAGCCGGACTACCTGGTGCTGGATGAACCCACGGCCGGCCTCGATCCTGGTGGACGGGATGAAATCTTCCATGTCCTGCAGACGCTGCGGGAAGAGAGAGGAATTGCCGTCATTCTCGTCTCACACAGTATGGAGGATGTCGCGAGCTATGTACATCGCATTATCGTGGTCAATGAAGGGAAGATTGCCTTTGATGATGTCCCGCGTGAGGTATTCCGGCACTATCGTGAGCTCGAGAAGATGGGACTTTCCGCTCCTCAGGTAACTTATATTGCTCAGGCGCTGCGAGAAAGGGGGCTGGATGTGGATCCCCTTGTGACTACCGTTCCGGAAGCCAGAGATTCCATTCTGAAAGCACTGGAAGAGAGGAAACACGGATGCTGAGAGATGTCACGCTGGGCCAGTACTATCCGGTGGAATCACCACTTCACAGACTGGACCCGAGAATGAAGCTTTCCGCAACGATGCTGTATATTGTCTCGTTGTTTATCGCGAACAATCCGGCCTGCTATCTGCTTGCCACGGCAGCTCTGCTGCTCGCCATCCGGATCTCCAGAGTGCCGGTTCGCCATTTCCTGAAGGGACTCCGCCCCATCTTCATGCTGCTGCTCATCAGTATGCTTTTTAACCTGTTCCTCACCGGAGGAGAGCCGGTTCTGGTGCATTGGGCGATATTTACCATCACTTGGCCGGGAGTGCGCCAGGCAATCTACATGGCGGTCCGGCTGATTCTCCTGATCATGGGGTCAGCGCTGATGACTTACACGACAACGCCGACTTCGCTCACTGATGGGATGGAGAAGGGGCTTCGCTTTCTGAAAGCATTCCATGTTCCGGTGCATGAAATTGCGATGATGATGTCGATCGCGCTGCGCTTTATCCCGATTTTGGCGGATGAAGCAGACAAGATTCAGAAGGCGCAGATGGCGCGCGGGGCGAATTTCGAAGAGGGAAGCATTGTGCAGAGAGCCAAGGCGATGGTTCCGCTGCTGGTCCCGCTGTTCATCTCGGCATTCCGCCGGGCAACGGATCTGGCGACGGCGATGGAGGCGCGCTGCTACCATGGCGGCGCAGGCCGGACGAAGATGCATCCGCTGCACTACCAGTCGGGCGACCGCATCGCCTATCTGCTGCTGTTTGCTTATCTGGCATTTGTGATCCTGCTGCGAGTGATTCTGTAAGAGGCAGAACGACAGGAGCAAGGATTCGGCGCATCTGCAGACAAGCACGAGCCGGAAGGACATGCAGGTACATTCGTACACAGGCATGAATCTGCAGGATGTACAGACGCTGGCGGAGCGACATGGCGCGCCGGGATCAGGGGATAGCGATGAAACGTGTGATGCTGACGGTGTCGTATGACGGCACGGATTATCATGGCTGGCAGTATCAGCCCAATGGGCGGACGATCGAGGAAGTGCTGAACCGGGAGCTCTCCCGCATTCTGGGAGAGGAGATCCGGGTGCACGGAACCAGCCGGACAGACGCGGGAGTGCATGCAAGCGGCAATCTGTGCGTATTCGACACCGGGACGCGCATTCCTCCGGAGAAGATCTGCTATGCGGTGAATCAGAGCCTTCCGGACGACATCGTGGTGCAGGATTCGCGGGAGGTTCCTCTGGATTTTCATCCCAGAAAATGGGTGAGTTTCAAGACGTATGAATACACGATTGTGAACCGCCGCTTCCCGGATCCGCTGCTGCGCCGGTATGCCTGCGGCATCTATACTCCGCTGGACGCGGAGAAAATGAATGAGGCGGGGCAGTGCCTGGTGGGAGAGCACGATTTCGCGAGCTTCTGCGCCAGCGGTTCGTCGGCGGAAACGACAGTGCGGGAGATCCTCGCTCTCTCCGTGACCAGGGAAGAAGAGACGATTCATCTCCGCGTGACGGGAACCGGTTTTCTCTATAACATGGTGCGCATCATCGCAGGAACCCTGATCCAGGTGGGATCCGGGCAGATCCAGCCACAGCAGGTGGCGGATATCCTCGCAGCAAAAGACCGGCGGAAAGCAGGTCCGACCGCGCCGCCGCAGGGATTATGTCTTCGCAAGATTGAACTGAAGGATCCGCCATTTTCATGGCCGTGATGCCGCCGCTGACCCGCTGGATTTCATGTTGGAATTCTCCTTGGATTCTCTTGCCTTACATCCCCTGAAACGCGAATTTCCCCCAGAGTTTCTCCGCTTTTTCCGCGCATCTTCCCGGATTTCAGGTTGACACTCCGAATTCCGTATATTATACTAATTCAGTGCGACGTCAGATGGATACGTGCGCCAAAGCCCCGGCTGTGCGTATCAGAGGATCTGCTGTCAGGCAGAGGAGCGGCCGCGGACAATGGACTTCGTACATGAGTGGACATGCGCGGAGCGTCCCCGGAGAGAACTCTGCTGCCGCAGACAGGCGCAGCGGTGTGCCGGTCGGTGGGATGATCACTGTAATGCGAACGGGGAATTTCCCCGGTATTTATAACCGAATAAGGAGGCCCGACTGTGAAGACATTTATGGCCAGCCCGTCTACGATCGAGAGAAAGTGGTATGTCGTGGACGCTGAGGGAAAGACGCTCGGCCGTCTGGCGGCAGAAGTTGCCAAGGTCCTGAGAGGAAAGAACAAACCTACCTATACGCCCCACATTGACACCGGTGATTATGTTATCGTTGTCAATGCAGCAAAGGTCAAAGTTACCGGAAAGAAACTGGAGCAGAAGGTCTACTACAGCCATTCTGACTATGTCGGCGGCATGAAGGAGACCACTCTTCGTGAGATGCTCAGCCGTAAGCCGGAGCGTGTCATCGAGCATGCCGTCCGCGGAATGCTTCCGAAGGGATCGCTCGGCAATGAGATGTACACGAAGCTGCATGTCTATGCTGGTCCGGAGCACAATCATCAGGCACAGAAGCCGGAAGAACTGACCTTTTAAGAGAGCGGAAAGGAGGATATCATAAATGGCTGCGAACTATGGCACTGGTAGAAGAAAGAAGAGTATCGCACGCGTGTATCTGATCCCCGGCACGGGTAAGATCACGATCAATAAGAGAGATATTGACGATTATTTCGGCCTTGAGACCCTCAAGACGATCGTCCGTCAGCCGCTGGAAGCGACCGGCACGACCGGCAGCTTCGATGTCAAGGTCAATGTACACGGTGGTGGTTACACGGGACAGGCTGGTGCAATCCGTCATGGCATTGCCAGAGCGCTTCTTACCGTGAATCCGGAGAACCGTCCGGTTCTGAAGAAAGCTGGCTATCTGACCAGAGACCCTCGTATGAAGGAAAGAAAGAAATATGGTCTGAAGAAAGCCCGCAGAGCTCCTCAGTTCTCAAAGAGATAATATCTCAAATTCAAGAAACCTCGTATTTATGCGGCTCCCCGCACAGATACGGGGCTTTTTTATGCCCGGAAACAGATAAAAAATCAACAAAAAATCAACAGGCATAGAAAAATAGCGCGTACAATGGGGCATTTTTCTATATCGGAAAAAATTTATCGATTTTGGTGAGAGCGAAAGAGCGTACACGAGATAGCACGGCGGCAAATAAAAAAGGCGTAATTTTTATAGATTCCTTGCCTGTTGTGATCGTATATTCACATTTGCTTCATTCAATAATATTTTCAGATAAGAAGGCGCTACAAATATTAAAGCATATGTATATCATTTTCTTATTTGCAGTACCATTAGTACCAATAATAAAAAATAAAATTAAATTCATATATATGTGTATTATATAATCAATATAATGTACTAACCTGGTACAGGAGCATAGTACCGTGGCTGTACCACGCCCGCGAATTAGTACCACATGGGGATACTTATAACATATTGTAAGCAATATAATTTAGCAAAATATTTTTAGTGAGAAGGTTAAACCAAAAGACGCTTACAGGATGCCTTTATAGCGTACTAAAATGGCCAGTAGGACGCTGTAACTCAATATGCGTACTTCTTTATGCTTCTATGGTAAAGCCCTTGTGAAGGCTTATACAGCTTGCCTGTGAAGGACATAAGAAAAGCCCCGGTTTAACGCCGGAGCTTGTTGTCAGTGATTCATATTCATAAGCTTAAATAGAATGTAAATGGGTAACGCTAGAACTGCGATAATCCAAATCATGCTAAAAACCTCCTTTTGCTATTGTGCCTGTTTATTCTCGTTTTCGTTATAAATGGCGTTCTCAAGTATTTCATTTGCCCGGCGCTGTGCTTCCTCGTTCGCATGGCTATAAACATTTAAGGTTATTGCCGGGGAGCTATGCCCTAACTTTTGAGATACGCTC
>CADBOY010000263.1 GCA_902796405.1 uncultured Lachnospiraceae bacterium
GAGGAGGTCGAGCCGGTCTCGAAGATCGTCCGGCATTTTTCCACGGGTGCAATGTCATATGGCTCCTTGTCGCCGGAGGCGCACGAGGCTCTGGCCGTGGCCATGAATCATATCGGTGGGAGGAGCAATACCGGAGAGGGCGGACAGCCGGAGGAGCGAAGCAGCTGTAATGCTGACGGCATTTACCGGGGATGCGCGATCAAACAGATTGCGTCGGGAAGATTCGGCGTGACGAGCCACTATCTGGTGGATGCCAGGGAACTGCAGATCAAGGTGGCGCAGGGAGCAAAGCCCGGAGAAGGCGGTCACCTCCCCGGCCGCAAGGTCTATCCGTGGGTGGCGGATACCAGAAGCTCTACGCCGGGTGTCGGACTGATCTCACCGCCGCCGCATCATGATATCTACTCCATCGAGGATCTGGCACAGCTGATCTTCGACCTGAAGAACGCAAACCGGGATGCGGAGATCTCCGTCAAGCTGGTCTCTGAGGCCGGAGTGGGAACGATTGCCGCGGGTGTCGCCAAGGCAGGAGCGGAGAATATCCTGATCTCCGGCAGTGCCGGCGGGACCGGTGCCGCTCCGCGCAGCTCCATCTACAATGCTGGTATTCCGTGGGAGGTTGGTCTGGCGGAGGCACATCAGACTCTGATTCGCAACGGGCTGAGGAACAAGGTCCGCCTGCAGACCGATGGTAAGCTGATGACCGGAAGAGATGTGGCCATCGCGTGTATGCTCGGCGCGGAGGGCTTCAGCTTCGGAAGCGCCCCTCTGGTGACGCTGGGCTGCGTGATGATGCGGCTGTGCAATCTCGACACCTGCCCGATGGGAATTACCACGCAGAATCCGGAACTGCGGAAGAACTTCCGGGGAAAACCGGAGTATGTGGAGAATTTCATGAAATTCATCGCGCAGGACCTTCGTGAGCAGCTGGCCAGACTGGGAATGCACTCCATCGAAGAGCTCTGCGGACACAGTGAGTTCCTGAAGACCAGGAGTGACCTTGGCCGTGAAAATCCGCGTGCGCGCACGCTGAAGCTGAAGGATCTGTGTATCGAGGGCGTTCCGGAAGACATGCTCCACTTCAAGCCAGGCAATCAGTTTGATTTTGAACTGGAGAAGACGATAGATTCACGCGTTCTGATTCCTGCCTTTGAGAAGACGCTCCGGACTGGCGCGCCGAAGTCTATCTCCGTGACCGTGAAGAACACGGACCGGACATTTGCCACGCAGCTTGGCTCCGAGGTCACCAGAAAATTCGAAAATACTCTTCCGGATGATACGCTGATGATCCATGCACAGGGGCATGGCGGACAGAGCTTCGGTGCATTCATTCCCAGAGGCCTCACGATTATTCTGTCCGGCGACTGCAATGACTACTTTGGCAAGGGGCTTTCCGGCGGGCGGATGGCACTGCGTCCGGCGGAAAACTCGAAGCTGGTGCCGGAGGAGAATATCATCCTTGGCAATGTCGCTCTGTACGGAGCAACGTCCGGCAGCGCGTTCATCAATGGCATCGCCGGCGAACGGTTCTGCGTCCGGAATTCCGGTGCCGTGGCGGTTGTCGAGGGAGTCGGCAATCATGGCTGTGAGTACATGACCGGAGGAACGGTTGTCATTCTCGGAGAGACCGGGAAGAATTTTGCCGCGGGAATGAGCGGCGGCATAGCCTATGTCCTTGACGAGAGAAATGATCTGTACCTTAATATCAACCGAGAGCTTGTCACGCTGGAAACTGTGACCGAGAGCAAAGATGTGAAACTCATCGAACACCTGATCCGCGAACATGTCCGGATGACCGGTTCGCCGAAGGGTCAGAGAATCCTGGATCTTTTTGAACAGACGGTCTCGCAGTTCCGGAAGATCGTTCCGAAGGAATACCGGGAGATGATGGAGCTTACCGGGAAGTTCATGAGCTACGGCGAGGATGAGGCGGCGGCCCGCTCGCATGCATTTTATCAGAGAAGAAAAGAAATGGGGGCCTGAGACGATGGGGAAGACGACAGG
Organism: uncultured Lachnospiraceae bacterium; assembly: GCA_902796405.1. Lineage (GTDB taxonomy): Bacteria > Bacillota > Clostridia > Lachnospirales > Lachnospiraceae > UBA3305. Next base: position 2,005 of record CADBOY010000263.1, read on the forward strand.
ATTCATGGATTATTCGCGCGAGGAGAACCACGCGGAGGCTCCCGCGGTTCGGGTGAAACACTGGAATGAATTCCACACACAGCTTCCGGAGAGCGAACGCCGGGAGCAGGCAGCAAGGTGCAAGGACTGCGGCGTGCCGTTCTGTCAGACCGGCACCATGATCCAGAATATGACGATCGGCTGCCCGCTGCACAATCTGATTCCGGAATGGAATGATTTCCTGTGGCGCGGCAATTATGAGCAGGCCGTGCACAGACTCAAGAGAACCAATAATTTTCCGGAATTTACTTCCCGTGTCTGCCCCGCTATCTGCGAGTCGGCCTGTACGGGTCATCTGCATGGTGCGGTTGTGACCAACAAGGAGAATGAACTGTTCCTGGCAGAATATGGCTTCAGCCACAATCTGATGGGACCATTCCCGCCGGCTGTGCGTTCCGGCAAGAAAGTGGCAGTCATCGGGTCGGGACCCGCCGGACTGGCGGCAGCGGACCGGCTGAATCAAAGGGGACATCTGGTCACGGTGTATGAGCGGGATGACCGCCCGGGCGGTCTGCTGATGTATGGCATCCCGAACATGAAGCTGGACAAATCGGTGGTGAAGCGACGCACGGACATGATGGCTGCCGAGGGAGTCATCTTTGAAACAGGGATGGAGCTGGGGAAAAACCTGAAGGCAGATCAGCTTCTCGCGGAGTATGATGCAGTGGTGATCGCTACCGGAGCCACAAGGCCGCGGGACATCGAGGCACCGGGACGCGACGCAGAGGGGATCTGCTATGCGGTGGACTATCTGACGGCGGCGACCCGCCATCTGCTGGACTCCGACTATCGCGTTCCCGCAGGACTGAATATGAAGGGACGCCGCGTTCTGATCATCGGAGGCGGTGATACGGGGACAGACTGCATTGCCACGGCAGTGCGCCAGGGGGCGAAGAGCGTCATGCAGTTCGACCGCCATCCCTGCCCGCCGAAGGAGAGGACAGAGGACAATCCCTGGCCGACCTGGCCGAAGATTCTCCGCACCGACTACGGTGAAGAGGAGGCGATTGCGGTATATGGCAAGGACCCTCGCGTCTATGAGTCCAGTGTCAAGGAATTCATCAAGGATGAGAATGGAAAGCTCACGGGTGTGATTGCGGTAAAGCGGAAGGAGGGAAAACGCGACCCGGTCACCGGAAAGATCCTCACGGAGGAGATCCCTGGGAGCGAATTCGAGGTCAAGTGTGACCGCCTGATCATCGCCGGCGGTTTTGCCGGTGCGGAGAAAGAGGTCCCGGATTCCTTCGGACTGAAGCTCACTGGCCGGGGAAATATCAAGACGGAGGAGAA
>CADBOY010000264.1 GCA_902796405.1 uncultured Lachnospiraceae bacterium
CCACGTGTTCGCCAGGCCGCCGTAGATCTCGGAACCCGGGTATACAAACCCTCTGGACTTGGCCAGAGCGATAATCTTATCCATCGTCTTTTCCATATAGTTTATTCCTCCTGTGGACGGATTTTCTAGGCAGAATGGCGCAGCGAACACGCCTTAAGCCGGTCAGCTACCGGAACAGTACATAGGCAATCTGATCCGACGATACCGTGACCTCGTGTTCAGAATCGATCGTAGCGCCTGCACTGACGCCGATCACATCACCATTGATGACCACCTTGGTATGCCCGCAGACAGAGAGAAGCTGATAATTCTGATCGCTCTTTGCCGCTGTTGTATCTGCGGTTTTTCCTTCTGCATCAGTAAGACCGTCAAGAGAGATCCCTTCTCCCGCCGCCTGCGGTGCGGATACGACACTCAGATCCTTAATTGTACTGTCTGCCTCGTTAAATGACAGATAGTCATCACAGGACGCATAGTCGAGAATCAGAGTCGCTTTCCCACTGCCGACGTCCAATGATTCAATCGAAACCGGGAGCTGCTTCTTACGGTCCGAGAGATCTTTCCGGTATGCCACTCCCTCGGCTCCAGCATTCTTATTATAGGATATCACTGCGTTCTCGATGAAGCTCTGCAGGCCATCGGCACTGTATCGGTCTTCCGAATATCCGCTGTTATCGAAGCTCTCTACTTCTGCTCCGACAACCGTTCCATCCGGATTGATATAGATGGATGACCCCGCAGGATGGAACGCGACGTCGCCGCATCCCGCGAGAAACAGGATCGCTGCCGCGGTCAGCGCCGCGGTTCGCATACGCAAATGCTGCATCAATTCTCCCCCTGTCACATGGCAATATCGAAATTTTACAGCATATCCCGGCAAGTTTCAAGGCGAGCCACTGATTCTTCGCGAAACGGCACGAAAAAATGCATCAGGCCGCTGAACTTAGCGCCGACTGCATCTGACTGATTCTTCCCGAAACGACCTGAAAAAAATGCCGCACAGATCGTGCGGCATCTCTTAGGATCGTATGAAATATTACTGCTCGTCCTGGCCTTCTTCGCTGTCCGTATCCATCTGCTTGATGCTCAGGCTGATCTTCTTGTCTTCCGGATTCATATCGACGACCTTCGCCTCGATCTCCTGACCGACAGACAGAACATCGCTCGGCTTGTTGACATGCTCTCTCGAAATCTGGGAGACATGCAGCAGAGCGTCCACGCCGGGTTCCAGCTCAATGAATGCACCGAAATCGGTCATGCGGGCAACCTTGCCCTTCACAATGCTGCCGACCGGATACTTCTCTTCGACATTGAGCCACGGGTTCTGATCCGGGAACTTCGTGGAGAGCGCGATCTTCTCGCCCTTGATCTCCTTGATGAAGCACTCTACCTTATCGCCGACCTTGTAAACCTTTCTCGGGTTCTCAATGCGGCCCCAGGACATCTCCGAGATATGAAGCAGTCCGTCAGCACCGCCCAGATCGATGAATGCGCCGAAATCCGTGAGGTTCTTGACTGTACCTTCGACGATCATACCTTCCTGGATGCGCTCGAAGAGTTCCTTCTTCTTGACTTCCTTCTCAGCGACAATCACCTGCTTGCGGTCGCCGATGATTCTGCGGCGATGCGGGTTGAACTCGATGATGACGAACTGGATTTCCTGATCCGCGTACTTGTTGAGATCTCTCTCATATCCGTCGGAAACCAGGCTGGCGGGAATGAATACCCGGATGCCGTCCACGACCACGCTCAGGCCGCCGGACATAACCTGCGTTACCTTTGCGGTGAGGACGCGATGCTCATTGAACGCCTCCTCCAGCTTCTTGCTGCTGCGGTCCTGAGCCAGCCGGCGGTAGGAAAGCACAACCTGACCATCGCCGTCATTCACCTTCAGAACCTTGACTTCCATCTCATCGCCGGGATGCACCTTCTCCGTGAGAACTACGCTTGAGTCGTTGCTGTATTCCTGCTTCGTCACCACACCGTCGGACTTGTATCCGATGTTGAGTACGATCTCGTTGTCTTTGACCTCAAGGACAGTACCTTTGACAACTGCGCCGGGATGAATCTGATTCAGATTTCCCTCTTCGTTAAGCAGCTGCTCAAAGCTCTCTTCTGTTGACATGAGTATAAACCTCCTCAATGATATTGTTCGGGGTGCTGGCCCCTGCTGTGATACCCACGCTACAAACTGGTTCGAAACCCTGGTCCTTCAGATCAACAAGTGATTGTATATAATAGCTTTTGGGACATACGTTCCGACAGATCTCGTAGAGCTTCTGCGTATTGGACGAATGCCTGCCGCCGATGACGATCATGGCATCCACCCTGCCTGCGATCTCTCTCGCCTCCGTCTGCCGTTCCTGTGTAGCATTACAAATAGTGTTCACAACGGTTTCATTGTACCCTAACTCCGATATTTTTTCAACCAGTTCTTCAAATTTCTTATGGTTATACGTAGTCTGACTCACCACCGTAACCCGGGATAGACGCGGCAGTCTCTCAATGTCCTCCGGGCTGTCCACGGCATATGGTCTGGTATGGCACCAACCCATAATTCCCTGCACTTCCGGATGATTCCGGTTGCCGATGATGATGACCGTCTGTCCCTCTGCCGTAGCTGAATCGACGATGTTATGAATCTTCCGCACAAACGGGCAGGTGGCATCAACCACCCGGAGCCCCTGGGCTTCCATCTGCTCCTGCACCGCACGGCCGACGCCGTGCGACCGGATGATGATGGTTCCGCTGTGGATATCGGCCAGGTGATCCTCCTCGATGACACGGACGCCGCGCCGCTCCAGATCCTCGACAACCTGCTCATTGTGAATGATCGGACCATAGGTATAGATCGGCTTCTCACCGCTCTCCGCCTCACGGTTTACAATGTCAATCGCGCGCCGGACGCCGAAGCAGAACCCTGCGCTCTTTGCCACGATAACTTCCATGCCTCCCCCTCTTACAGTCTCTCCTCGTAGAGCCTGATGATCCGCACAACAACCTCATCAATCGTCATGTCCGATGAGTCCACCAGCACCGCATCGTCCGCCTGCACAAGAGGTGAGATTTCCCGGTGCATATCGCGGTAATCACGCTCTTCGATGTCCTTCTGAATATCCTCAAGCCGGCAGCTTTCTCCTTTCTCCTCCAGCTCATGGCAGCGCCTCCTGGCGCGCACCTCGGAGCTGGCCGTCAGGTAGATTTTCAGAAGAGCATCCGGAAGGACAACGGTCCCGATGTCTCGTCCGTCCATGACCACCGCCGTCCGGGAAGCCAGCCGCTGCTGCAGCTCTACCATCTTCCGGCGTACCGGGGCGAGAACCGAGACCAGAGAGGCACCGTGCCCCGCCTCCTCCGTCCGGAGCAGACCTGTAACATTCTCTCCGCAGAGAATCACCTGCTGCGCGTCGTTCTGATATTCAATCGAGATGTCTGCCTCATCCGCCGCGGCCTGCACTGCCGCGGGATCCGACAGATCAACCTGTTTTCGCTGCAGGAAAATGCCCATCGCGCGGTACATGGCGCCGGTGTCTACGTAAATCATCTTCCGCTCGGCAGCTACGCGCCTGGCAATGGTGCTTTTCCCCGCTCCTGCGGGGCCATCAATGGCAATATTCTGGTTCATTCTGTTCCTTTCTTCGCCGCGGCATTTCCTGCGGCATATCCGGTCGTCCACGCGACCTGCAAATTAAATCCGCCGGTATATGCATCAACATCCAGCACTTCCCCGGCGAAATACAGCCCGCTGACGCGGCGGGATTCCATCGAAGCGGGATCGATTTCCCTGACAACAACACCGCCCTGCGTGATGATCGCCTCCGAAAATCCTCTCGTCCGCAGCAGAGTGACCGGCAGATTCTTCGTGATATCCAGCAGCTTCTCCCGCTCTCCCCTGGTGACCTCTCTGGCGCATACTTCGGGGGATATCCCGGAGAGCCTCAGCATCACCGGAACCAGCTTGGATGGATATACAGCTCCTAACACATTCTTCATATGGCGATTGGCACCGGCTTTAAATTCCCGCAGGAACCGGGCATCCAGCTGCTGGCGGGAAAGAGCCGGTTTCAGGTCGATCACCAAGGGCAGCGGCTTCCCGTTCTGATGCATCTGCCGGGTCACTTCACTGCTCGCGCTCAGCATCAGCGGCCCGCTGACACCGAAATGAGTGAACAGCATCTCGCCGAAACCGCTGTACAGCAGCTTCGCTTCATCCGATACCGTCACAGCGACATTGCGAAGCGAAAGTCCCTGAAGCTCGCGGCAGAGGATATTCTCTCCGATCACCGCATCAAACGGGACCAGCGATGGGCAGCACGGCGTCACCTCCATTCCGGCTGACCTGGCGAACTCATAACCGTCGCCGGTAGAACCGGTAGTGGGATAGGACAGTCCCCCGGTTGCCACAATCACCGCGTCCGCGGGAATCTTCTTTCCATTCTCCAGCACGACACCGCGGCAGGCCCCGGTGTATCGCGATTTTTCCGCATGCGCCTCCCTGCCGTGTATTTTCCGCCCTTTGCGGGTGGATTTTTCTGAGGCAATGACACCCTCTGGGCTTCCGGAAGTCCCCTCCTCCGCAGACTGCCCATCCGGCAGTACCGGTTCTTTCCATGGTTCCATCCACAGAGAGTGCACTGCGGTATGAAGATGCCACTGAACGCCAGCACGGTCCATGGCGTTCTGCATCGTGCGGATCACATCCGATGATTTATTCGAAGCCGGAAACACCCGGTCACCCCGCTCGATCTGAAGTGACAGCCCCTGTTGTTCGAGAAAATCGTACATGTCCCAGTTGTTGAACTTGCCAAAAGAAGAATACAGGAACCTGGGATTTGTAACCACATGGTCGATGAAGGTATCCGCATCGCATGCATTGGTCACATTGCAGCGGCCTTTCCCAGTGATGTAGAGTTTCTTGCCCAGTTTTTCATTCTTCTCGAACAAGGTGACGGACGCGCCAAGTCTGGCAGCCGTCACAGCCGCCATCATTCCCGCGGCTCCCCCGCCGATTACGACTACCTTCCGCATCTTCTTCCTCTTCTCTGTATATTTATAATCTCTTATAATCTCTGTGGATTCATACTATGTCTTGCCGGTGCGCATTCCGGATTATCCCCGGGAGAATAAGCACCCACCTGCAAGGCCGGTCAAGCTGGCTTCCCGCAGTCAATGTCAGACTCGCTCATAAAAGGCAACTTCGCCACCTTGCTCTCGCAGAACTCCTGCTCAGCCAAGTCTGACTTGCTCATAAGACGCCGCGCACTCATATGCCAAAACATTGTAGCACAGCGCCGCGGGAACCCGCAAGATGAGGACAGGAAAAGGCGCGCCTGTCATCGAACAGACGCGCCTGATATTCAGCAGGCAATACACCTTTATCGGTTGATCCTGTAAGCTCTGCCCTGTCCGCCAGGGGCGGAGCGGCTTGCAGCGCCGGTCACTTTACCGGTTCAACCGAGCACTCCACGTCTCCGCTCACTGGAGCCTTGCCCTCGCGGCGAGCCTTGCGAAGCTTGAAGAAATCCATCGCTACCTTCGGGAACAGAGCATAAGTAAGGACATCCTCATCCTGCTCCTTCCATTCACCAAGTTCTGCTTCAATCTTCGGCAGCTCCGGTTCCAGCAGATCGGCAGGACGGCAGGTGATCGGCTCCTTGTCGCCGATGACTTTCTTCTGCACTTCCGGATTGAACGGAAGGACAGTCTGGCCATACTCACCGGAGAACAGAGCCTTCGTCTCCTTGGTGCTGACCTTATACCGCTCTCCCATCAGCACATTCATCACCGACTGCGTGCCGACGATCTGGCTGGACGGAGTGACCAGAGGAGGCATGCCGCAGTCCTTGCGGACACGCGGGACTTCTTCCAGAACCGCATAGAACTTGTCCTCTGCCTTCTGCTCCTTCAGCTGGCTAACCAGGTTGGAAAGCATGCCGCCAGGGACTTGATAGCGCAGGGTATTGATATTCACGCCAAGGACCTTGGTGCTCATCAGGCCGCTTTCCAGCGCCTCTTCCCGCATCGGGCGGAAATATTCACTGATCTCGTTCAGCAGTTCACTGTCCAGTCCGGTGTCATACGGCGTGCCCTTGTAGGTGGCCACCTGAACCTCGGTAGACGGCTGGCTGGTTCCCTCGCCGAACGGTGACATCGCCGTATCGATGATGTCGCATCCTGCCTCAACCGCACGCATATAGGTCATATGTGCTACGCCGGAGGTGCAATGAGTATGCAGCTCCAGCGGTACATGAAGCTCTTCCTTCAGCGCGGTCACCAGTTCCGTTGCCTGATAGGGAAGCAGCAGACCGGCCATATCCTTGATGCAG
>CADBOY010000265.1 GCA_902796405.1 uncultured Lachnospiraceae bacterium
ACATGTTGATCGGCACGCCGGAGCGCTCCAGCTCGCCGGAAACTACGAAGTAAGTCAGTGCGAAATCGACGGTTACGCAGCAGATCGCGTTCTCGTCGGCACCGTTGAGCGGATAGTTCTTCGGCTGCACGCGCATGGGCTTCTGCGGATCGGTGAAGACATTCTGTCTCAGACCGAACAGAGCCAGTGCCTGAGCATAATCCATGCTCTCCATGACAACGATCGATCCGTATCTCTCTACGAACAGAGCGGCCAGAGCAGTCTGCAGACGGGAATCTCCCGCTGCCAGTGCGCCGACATTCACGATCGTAGGATATCCAAACGTGCGGTCTGTGTGCTTCAGAGCCGCGCGGCGGATCTGAACAGCCTCTGCAAATGCTTCCTTGATCGAAGAAGTAGCGACATTCAGCAGCAGGTTCTTGTTGCCCATGTCCTCAATCTTCTTCGTCAGGTCATACAGAGAATCAAGGTCAGCTGCCTTGATGCCCATGACCACACCATACTTTACAGCCAGTGCGTTGAATGCATCGACATTCTCCGCGGTAGCGCCGTTCAGAACCGGCTTGCTGTCCTTGATCGCCTCAAGAGCAGCTTCAGCCACATCGGCATCCTCAACATTCAGGATAACCTCGCGCTCTGCAGCAGCCGCCTTCTTTGCTGCTTCTACGAAAGCGTCCTTGTCGCCCTTATAGTCGACAGAAAGCATCTCGACGTACTCACGCTCGCCGATTCTCTCGTAATCGACCTTCTTTGCGGCCTCGATGGCTGCATCCGCATTGTCCGCCGGAACCGTCACGGCGAAGAGGGTCTTGCTGACGAAGGTCTTCTCATGGCGATACATTACGGTCTCACCGCCGGTCTTCAGGTCACCCATCTGGATGGTCTTCATAGGCGGAGCAGTTGCCTCGGCCAGCTTGGCAACAACATCAGCTCCCATGTAAGGGCACTGTTCAATCTTCATTGCGCCCTGAGCAACCTTCATGGAGAAAGCCATGCAGGTCGGTACACCGCATTCCTTGCAGTTCTTCTTGGGCGACATTTTAAAAATATCAATACCTTTTAATGCCATCTCGATCTGTCCTCCTTGTCTGTCACATCAGCTCGCTGATGAATTTGGAAATGGTTGCCACAGACTGCGGATGACGCAGGATGACTGCGTTGGAACCAGCCGCAAGAACAGCGGCCGCTGTAGTGACTTCCATGTCGATTCCACGGGTCTCTCTTGCTCCCCATTCCGGGATATCGCTCTCTTCTACGATCGATTCCTTGACGCTCCAGGTCTCGGAAGCAACAGGGGTCATGACAGGCATCTGAAGAGCAGTATCATTCTGGCCAAGAGCGGCAAGGCGGATACGCTCCAGCGTGGAGACTACGTACTCAAAACCATAACCGGCTGCGGAAACACCAGGGTTCATGACAATGTCATCCGCGCTGACACCGAGCTGAGTGATCAGAACATTCAGCTGCTTGGCCAGGTTGATATCATCGGCAGACTCCGCACCGATCTTCTGCTTGTAGGCAAGGCCGGCGCCGGCGCCGATGCCCTTGTAGTTCTCTTCCTTGGCAGAAAGGACAAGAATGTTTCTTCCTGCGAGAACTTCTGCACATTTGCCGAAGAGCTTCTCGTCCTTCTCTGTATTCTTGCATCCTTCGATGACAATCGGAAGCTCCGTCGCGTCAGCACACTCTTTCGCAAGTGCAGCACAATCCTCTACGGAAGTATTCGCACCGTTGGGATCTGCGCTCTCAAAGCGAAGAACGACGAAATCCACACCCGGGATCGTCGATGCTTTCTTCACGCGGTCTACCATCGTCGTGCAGCCAGCATAGAAGTCCTTGATGCCGGGAACATCGTTCTCGACTCCGATATCATCTACTTCGATACCGATTCTGGGCGGATTCTCGATGGGTCCGTCAAAGGAATACAGAGGCATTACGCCTTCGCCGCCGAGGACCGTCTTGTGGTCTCCGGTACCAAGCTCAACTGTCTTGATCGCAGCCGAGTACTTTTCAGGTGTTTTCTTGAACGGCATGTTTCAATCTCCTTTACTTGTAATATCTCCTGTATCGAAACTGTCCGCTGTCCGGACAGACTGACACCTCTATAATATTACTCCAAATACCGGGCTCCGTCAACGCAGAGCCCGGCATAGAATTCATAAGATATAAAATTTTGCGGCCATGTGATAAACCTACGGATTTCTTCGCGCTTCGCGCTCTCGAAATCCTCCCGCCATTCGCATGAGCTTACCATGTGATAAACCGACGGATTTCTTCGCGCTTCGCGCTCCCGAAATCCTCCCGCCATTCGCACTCTGCTGGTTTTGCTTCGCAAAACCGCTTCGTGCTCATGTCGGGGCGGCTTCCTGAAGCCGACTCTCCGGCGTGAGCCAGCTCCCGCCGGGTGGTCGGCTTCGGAAGCCTGGTTTATCACATCAGGGGATCGAGGCTGAGGGCCGGATGTCCGACTTTGGTGAGGAATTCAACGAGGGATTCCGGATCCTCGCAGATCGTCTCATCGGCTATCATATCCACGAAGTTATCAATTCCATAGAGATCCTTCGCTGTTGCATTCAGCTGATCTCTGACCTGCTCCTTCAGAGCCTTCGGCAGCCATACGATACGGGCAACGCCGCCTTCTGCCTTCATGAACTTCTTGGAAGAGATGAAGTGCTTGCCGTGTCCCATGAAGCCAGGGGTCTGAACGCCGCCGCCGGTCATCGAAGCCATCTCAGAGAAGGTCATGCCCAGAGGAGTCATTCCGATGTGCTCACGGTTGACGATAACAACACCATTGGACATCGGCTCAATACCGCAGATGCACTCGAAGCATCCGCAGGATGTCATCGGGTCTTCCATGATGGAGTACAGGGAAACCGAACTCAGAGCACCGCGGGAATACTTCTCAACGGCTGCATTGACAGACTCCCAGCGGCCGGTTCTCTCATCGATAACACCGGTCTTCGGTACCACCTGGCAGGGGCCGGAAGGATCCAGCTCATGAGTGGCACGAGCATCAAGCCACGAAACGGCACCGCAGAGGCCAAGGCGCTCCGGGGTAACGATGCAGACATGGGACGGGGAGAATGCCTGGCACATAACACAGGTGTAGAACTCGTCGACCGTCTCATCGGTAAGGGAGAGCAGACGCTCATCACGCTTGTCAAAGGTCTCATTGGCAGCCACGCGGAGCTCATGTACCTTCTCCGGATCCGTGACGATCGTAACCTGGCACTTATCAACAACAGCATCAAATTCGCTCTTGACCTTTGCGTACAGAACCTCACCGAAATGCTTTGCACGGAAGCCTGCTTCGAAAGCACTCTTGCTGACACGGATACGGATCATATCACGCTGGCCGGTGTGCATGACACCTTCAATACAGTTGATATAGGAGTGGAACTTACGCTCGATAACAGACTCGAAGTCGGGCTGCATCTTGCGGCCGGCAACATCGACGATCGTAGCCAGGCAGATCTTCTTGCCGACTTCGAATTCGTCCAGATCCGGACCGATGAGCTCGATCTTGTGATCCTCAACCTCGGAGGCATCCTTCGTGCGGACAAGCTCTACGCAGTCCACGCGGGAGCCATCTGCCTCAATCTGCATATCGCCGCGGCGGATGATCTCACCTTCGAATGCGTTTGCGAAGTTGACCGGAATATCAATGTTGGTGATCTTCAGCTTGATGCCGCGAGCCTCAAGAGAAGTCTCCACGAACTGCTTCGTGTCCTTCTGAACAATCAGGCTCCTCGGGACTCTCCACATGTCGTTGTCATCGTTCGTGACAACCGGGAAACCATAGGAGATTGCGCCGGCACCGCAGGCCACCGTCATATCATCAACCGGCTCGTAAGCATTGACCATGGCGTTGATACGCTCGAAGGTATACTTGCGGATGCCGTCATAATCGCCGGGCGTGATCGCACCGAAGATCAGTGCAGCACGTACTGCAACGGAGATAACATAGCTGACCGACCACAGATCATAGCCTTCGCAGACAAGACGGACACCGAATCCGGTCTTGACGCCCTTGCTGACGACCTGATCAATGATTCCGCCGACCAGGAAGACAAAGATGTTCTTGGTCTGATAGCTCTTTACGATCTCAACGGCTTCCTCTGCCGAAGGAGCTGGTCCGATGAGAACGACGAATCCGGGGATATCGCCGGTAACCAGCGGAACACCGAGCTCACGGACTTCGCCATCTGTGCAGTGTCCCCACAGCGGAGACTTGTCGTAAGGCTGTTTTCCATCGATGTATTTGCAGGCTTCAATGATCTCTGCCGCGCATGCCGTAGCGATACCAGACGTGAAGATGTCATGGGTTCTCTTCTCGCGGGTCATCTGCTCCTTGCACCATGCAAGTCCTTCCTTGACCATGCCCAGCGTATTGATCTTCTTGCCGGTCATGGAATACAGACAGGGCAGATAGTACGCAGTGTCAGGGAACACGCAGGTCGTATCATCCGAATACTCCTTGCTGACTTCCGCGACGGCCGCCTCGGCCTTTGCGTACATCTCATCCGAGCCTTTGAAAACTCTCTCAAATAATGTAGCCACTTTTGTCCTCCAATATTACTTCCACAGCCGCAGAGGCTGTGCAGTTATGTCCAATCAGCTGCCTTCTTCCAGTTTTTTCTTGATGGCGCGGACTTCTTCGACGGCATGCTTGTCATAATCGTAGGGAGAAGAGCCCTGGCGATCAGCGTCAATGATATCCGAGCTGTAATGCACGAACCCAAGAAGATCTTCCGGCGGAATCTTGCTGCGGACGTATTCCTCGTCCTCCGGAGTGCGAATCTTGTTCGCCACCACCTGTACATGCTTAACGCCAAGGTCAGTGGCCAGCTCTTTCACTCTCTTGTAAGTCTGCACGCTGCGCGCGCCGGGTTCGATGACAACGATGAAGTTCTCCATGTTTTCCGCAGTGCCGCGGCCAAGATGCTCCAGGCCTGCCTCCATATCCATGATGACAACATCGTCATCCTGCAGCGTCAGGTGCGAGAGCAGCCGTTTTAAAACCACATGCTCCGGGCAGACACATCCTGCTCCGGCCACATCGACCGTTCCCATCACCAGCAGCTTGACTCCGTTATAGGTTTTCGCGAACAGGTCAGGAATATCATCGACCTTCGGCGTCATGCGGAAATACTTCACGATACCCTGGGAAGTAACACCGGCCCGCTCATTGATCAGGTCCTTCATCTTCGATACCGGAGTGATGGAATCCACCATTTCCTCCGGGAAGCCAAGAGCCAGGCCCAGATTCGCGTCAGGATCGACATCCGCCGCGAGGACTCTCATCCCCTCGTCCGCATACAGCCGTGCCAGAATAGCCGCGACCGTTGTCTTTCCGACCCCACCTTTGCCGGTAACCGCAATCTTCATCATAATAACAAATCCCGTCCTTTGCCGCGCCTTCCCGCGCGCCATGAAATATGGCGGCACGGGTCAGCGTAATGTTTATTCTTAAGAAAAATCAGATGTGGAGATGCTCTCTCTTTCTCTCAATCTCTTCGATCATCGCGTCGCCGAGCTTGTCAATATCCTCAACGACATGGAAGCAGGCACCGACCCAATCCTTGATGCCGCCCTGAAGCAGTCCGTCAAATACCTCGGATCCCTTTGTCTGCGGATACACACCAAGGAATGTCGTGAGACCGGTAGCAACAACATAGTTGCCGATGGAGATGGCCTTCTCGGACATCCACTCCGGAGCGCAGCCGACTACCGGGAGCTCATCGATATTCCAGCCGGAATCCTTGGCCAGGTTGGCGACCAGGACCATCATACGGGAGATATCCACGCAGGATCCCATATGAAGAACCGGAGGCATATCGCACAGCTCGCAGACTCTCTTCAGGCCATCGCCGCACAGATTCTTGGCCTCTTTGCTCATCAGTCCGGCCTTTGCTGCAGCCTGTGCCGCACATCCGGAGACGACGAGCACGATATCGTTCTGGATCAGCTTCTTCATCAGTTCTACATGCGCATAGTCATGGCGAACCTTGGGGTTGTTGCAGCCGACCATGGCGACAGCACCGCGGATGATGCCGGATTTTACGCACTCGTTCAGAGGCTTCGTGGTGCCGGTCTCATCAACATGGCTGTTCGTAACGGTGTCCAGCGTCTTGACAATCGCTTCATAGGAATATCCCACGGTTGCCTTCTGCTTCAGCTTCGGGATGTAAACCAGATCCTTCTTGCGGTTCTGGAAGTTCTCGATAGCCATCTTAACGATCTTCTTCGCGTTCTCGCCGGCGTTCTCCGCGTCGAAATGGATGAAATCCGAATCAGGCATCCGGGCAATTTCGGAAGTCGTGATGAACTTGGTGTGGAAGCACTTGGACAGCGGTCCAAGGGCAGGGAAGATACACTGCACGTCGACAACAATGGCCTCGCAGGCACCGGTCAGTACGACATTCTCCTGCGACAGGAAGTTTCCGGCCATCGGAATGCCGTGCCGCATGGCAACCTCGTTGGAAGTGCAGCAGACACCGGCAACGTTGATGCCCTTTGCGCCGTAAGACTTGGCAAGAGCAATCATCTCCGGATTCTCGGCATACTCTACGATCATCTCGGAAAGGCTCGGATCATGTCCGTGGACGATGATGTTGACCATATCTTCCTGCATTACGCCGAGATTGGCCTCCGTATCTACCGGCATGGGCGTTCCGAACAGAACATCCGAGAACTCGGTTCCCATCATGGAACCGCCCCAGCCATCCGACAATCCGGCACGAAGGCTCTGGCGGGCCAGCGCTTCCGGATCAGAGGAACATCCCATATGCGTCATATGCATGGAGCAGGAGACCTCCCGGTCGATTACGCGGGGAGCAATCTCCTCCTTCTCCCAGATTTCCTGGGTATGCTTGGGAGCTCTCTTCAGGAATCTCTGCGTGCCGAAGGGCTTGCCGTATTCCATCAGTCCGGTCTCGGCGACTTCGTGGGCGACATCATAGATGTCTCTGCCCTCGGTCTCAATATCCCACTCCTTGGCAATTCTCTTCAGCTTCTCCGGATCCTTGACCTTGTAGTTGCCATCTTCCTTTGCCAGGTACAGTGTGTGGCAGATGCTGCGGCCGTGATCCGAGTGAGTTGCTGCGCCGCCTGCCGTGAAACGCAGGTAGTTTCTTCCGACGATGCCGGCGGCATCGCATCCGCAGATTCCGCGCGGAGACTTCGGCGTGATGCGGCACGGACCCATCTGACAGATCCGGCAGCAGATACCCTCTTCGCCAAACCGGCAGTGAGGCGTCTGATTCTTCACTCTCTGCTGCCAGCTGTCCGCGCCAACCTTGCGGCCGATCTCAAGAAGCTTGTCGGTTTCCGCTTCCATCTCATCCCGTGTTGTCAGCTTGAATTCTTCCATGTTACCTCCTATATCCATCTTGTGAGCTACCATATACAGGATTATGCCTGATGTCACGCTCTGCACCGCCGGCGCTTCGCTTCATCCCTCATCATTCCTGATCACGGCACGTGGAATATGAAAAAGAAGCAGGTTTGCCTCTTTATCTTACCTCATCCTGATGTACTGCCTCTGACCTTTCCGGTCATTCCAGCGGCAGTGTATCCAGCACACGACAGAATGCCTGCCGAAGGGCATCATCCTCTCCGAGTTCCGATGTCGGTTTCCCCTCACAGTCGTACTCGTAGACATTTTCATCCTGAGGCAGAACGCCGAGAAGATCCAGATGCTGTTTCTCAATCTCCTCCTTCACGCCTTCATTCAGCTCGCCGTGCGGCGCGCGGTTGACCAGCAGTTTGATATCCTTCGCGCCGAGATTCAGTTCCCGGGCAAGCCGGTCAATCCGTCCCACCGCCTGGATACCGCGGCGCGAGCAGTCACTGACCAGAAGAATGAGATCCACCTTGGGGAGGATTCCCCGGCTGATGTGCTCCATCCCGGCTTCATTATCGACTACCATGTATTCGTAGTTATCTACCAGTTTGGCCAGTTCATGCTCGAGCAGACCGTTGACGTAGCAGTAGCAGCCTGCGCCCTGGGTCCGTCCCATGACCAGCATGTCGTAATCATCTTCCTCTACCAGCGCACCACTGAGCCGGAAATTCATATAATCCTGCTTGGACATCGTCGGCGGGATCGGACTCTTTCCTCCCGTCTCAGAATTCTCGACTTCCTCCCGGATGTCTCCCAGAGTGGTCTCCACCTCCACGCCAAGCACCTCATTCAGATTCGAATTGGCATCCGCGTCCACTGCCAGGACCGGACCTTTCTTCTTATTACAGAGATACTTGATCAGAAAGCCGCAGAGCGTCGTTTTCCCGACTCCGCCCTTTCCGGCTACTGCAATAACATATGCCATAATGGCTTCCTCCTTCAGGATTTCCTGACGATTCTCATGCATGAATCACGCCGGCAGCAGACAGACCAGAACTTTACCTTACTTTGTCATGCGATTGACACTTTTTTGACGAAGGCTGATGTGAAAAAAGACCGACTACAGCCCGCCAGGCAAGAGAATCCGTTTTCCTCTCAGATCTCCGAGAAGGTAAAGCGCTGCCGCAGTCCCGCAATGTTGACATTGTAGCGGATCGTACCGTCCGGTGCGACATCCTTCTCAATCTCGGCATTCCTGTCCTTGAGATAATCTCTCATGTATGCGTCTGTATCTTCGATCTCTCGTTCCTCAAAGAAAACATCCCTCATCTGATTGTTCGCGCATTCGTTGAATATCTCACGAACCACTTCATAATTTTTCATCAGGATCTCCTTTGCGGACCTATCTGCATATCCCCCGGCGGGGCATCGAAAATCATTTATATAATATCATTGCGTTTTGATATAATCAATGTTAAAAGCCCCCGGAGCCTCGCGCCTTCTGCGATTTCATACATTCTGTCATCATTTGACTGTTCTAATAGTCTTTTCTGTTTTTCCTCTTCTTCTGCCTCTATTGCGGCTCATCCGGAGCTGTGATTTTTCCATATTCAAAGCTTATGATCTCATCAGAATCTTTCATAGCCGGAAAGTTTCCCGGCACTGCTCTGTAAGCATAGAAAAACAGCATTCATTCCATTCCATTGCGGTTTGGAAAGCAGAAAAGCTCACCATTCCTCCAGACAGGGCCCGACAAATAAAAACATATCATCTGTTCTGGCATCTGCACGCAGAGGAAAAAGGCCGCGCCCTGACCTCCAGCACGGACCCTCAAACCCAAACATACCGCCCATTCTGGTACGATTTTGTGGATCGAAAAAGCCGCTCCGTTCATTCCGGCGCGGCTTTTTCTTCTCTCAGGCACTCTTGATCACAATATAATTCTTCACCAGATCTACCGTGCTGAGTTTTCCGGTTACTTCGGTCTCCTCACCGAGAATGTCGGTAAGAACGATCTTATCTCCGCGGAAACCGATGGTACTGACATATTTGCACATCAGATTCTCCGGCTTCTGCTCATTCTTATAGCATGCTGCGAGACACATTGTCTATCGCCTCCTGTTCCTTTCCGTCGTTCCTGCACTGCGCCGTATCTGTTCTGGCATTCGGCCAGCCGCGCCAGGCGGCATCCCGGCTTACGACTTCTCTTTTCCGCCCTCCTGCAGCATGGCAAAAGCGGCGCGAAGTTTCAGATTCCCCTCGCGAAAATCCGAAAGGCTTGCCTCGATATCCTCCGCAATCTCGCTCTCCCCCAGGCCGCGCATGGTCTCGGCGAGCTCGGCGAGTTCTTCGGTGTGATGCTCATTGTGAGCGACCATATATCCAAGCAGTGCCTCTGCTTCTTCCTTCGAGGAGGTGGAAGCTTCCAGGTCGTGATGGTGATGATGATGCGGAGAATGAACGTCATGTCCGTCGTGCATAACAAAACCTCCTTGAGTCAAGCTGAAATACCAGGGAATTCTTTCTTATTGAATTCTTTCTTATAGAATAAGGAAGAAACTCCGCTGCGCCCAGCACTCTGACATACTATGGTTTTACCAATACCGGGATTGAGTCAGCTCTTCCCGCACCGGGAAATGATTCCTTCGGTATGCCGGGAAGGGCGGCTTTTCCGCTTATTGAGTGTAACACAGACTTAACACGGCGTAAACCCCCTGCCCAGGATCCCTCCCGGCAAGGTCTCCCCACGCTGCGGCCTCCGCGCATCTCACTTAAGCGAACGATCTGCCCGGATATTCCACCGCAAAACCATCACGGCAGTTTCCCGCTCCCCTTTTATGAGGCAAGCTGCCATTATCGGACTCGACAAAGTGTAGGAAAGGAAAATGAAAATCCCTACCTGGCAAATATTTCTGGCACATTGTTCTGATCAGAGTCGGACGTCAGCCACGGACTATTCGTACCTTGTAAACTCCAGGCATCGCTTTCACCTGTTCCAGATCCGGCATCTTGTCAAGGTCTGCCACGGCATAGCCGTATCCTCCGCGCATGCCTCCAGTCACACTGGCGCCAGGAAGCGCTTTCAATCCGTCCAGTGCGCTCTCCTCACGGAAGAAGACGCCGAGCCGGACTGCCTGCTGCGGCTTTCCCGCATCCACCCGAGGGAATGTCACCGGGTGAATCATATTCCCATTCTCCAGATAATTCTTCACGTCCTGCGATGCCATCGCTGCACAGTTCTCCTCTGACTCTGCCGTAGAAGCTCCCAGATGCGGTGTGATGATGGCATTCTTCATGTGAAGTGTATTGGCATTTGCGAAATCGCACATGTAGCGGCGTACCTTTCCGCTCTCGAGAGCGGAAGCCATGTCTGACTCGTTTACCAGCTGATCCCGCGCGTAATTCAGGACGATGACGCCATCTTTCATCCTGGCGATGGCAGTAGCATCGATCATCCCCTTCGTATCCGACAGAAGCGGAACATGAATGGAGATATAATCACTGACGGCGTACAGTTCGTCAAGATTCTTCGTCATCTTCACATCCGTGAGATTCAGGAATGGATCATAGCCAATGACCTCCATTCCGAGAGCCTCGGCGGCATGAGCCAGACGGTGGCCGATCGCGCCCAGGCCGATAATTCCCAGGGTCTTCCCGGCAATCTCTGTTCCGGCGAACTGCTTCTTCGCCTTCTCCGCTGCTTTCGAGACATCCGCGTTCTCGCGGTTTTCCTTCGTCCACGCAATACCACCGGTAATATCCCGGGCCGCCAGCAGCATGCCGGCGATAACCAGTTCCTTGACGGCGTTCGCGTTCGCGCCGGGAGCGTTAGAAACCATAATGCCGGCATCCGCACAGCGGTCCAGCGGGATATTGTTCACACCGGCGCCGGCACGGGCAATGGCCTGCAGAGAATCCGGCAGTTCCAGTTCATGCATATCCGCACTGCGGACTAAAACCGCATCCGCTCCGGAGAGCTGATCCGTCAGCTGATAGGAATCTCCGAGCATGGCGGTTCCCTTTTTCGAAATAGGATTCAGGCAGCAAATCTGATACACGGCTGAATACACCTCCTGATGATTTTGCAGTCTATCATAGACTTTATCGCAATAAATTGCAATCGCAAGGCGTAAAAACTGCTTCTGTAGAGAAACCTCTGGCCGTGAAGGTCCGATCGCCGTTATGTTTTTCCGGGCATAGAAATGCCCCAGGCAGACCTATATTTCAGCGTCTTGCCTGGGGGCGGCCTTTCCATCTCATTTTCTGCAGGGGGACAGCCCGTTCCTCTCACTCTCTGCAAGGAGGCAGCCTGCCCGGAATTCTTTCCTATTCCATGTCACTCTGCTGATTCAGTCTTTCCTGAATTCTCTTGGCCGTCGGCGTTACTGCCAGGCCGCCTTCTGCGGTCTCCCGCAGGCAGGCCGGGATCTGACTCCCCACAGCGTCCATCGCCTCGACGACTTCGTCCGGCGGAATCTGGCTTCGCACGCCGGCGAGCGCAAGCTCCGCCGCCGTCATCGCGACAGCCGCGCCAGCGGCGTTTCTCTTGACGCAAGGAACCTCAACCAGACCGGCAACCGGGTCGCAGGTGAGTCCCAGCAGGTCCTTGATGGCCAGGGCTGCTGCATGGATCACGGTTTCGTTGTCTCCTCCCTCGAGGAAGGCCACCGCACCGGCTGCCATCGCTGCCGCCGAACCGATCTCCGCCTGGCAGCCACCCTGTGCTCCCGCAATACAGGCGGTTTCCGCCAGCACCTCGCCGATCCCGGCCGCGACAAAGAGTGATTTGATGATCTCATCCTCCTCAGCTCCTCGGAAATCCTCATAGGCCAGGAGCACCGCCGGAATCACGCCGCAGGACCCTGCTGTCGGGGCCGCAACGATCCGGTGCATGCACGCATTGGACTCAGCCATCTTCACGGCTTTCTCAATCACTTCCGACAGAAAATCCCCGAGCAGAGCATGGCCGGATTTGCGGTAGGCTTCGATCTTCGCCCCCTCACCGCCGGTCATTCCGCTGGCCGAGCGAAGCTCCGGATCATAGGAGCGGTCCGCCGCTTTCATCGCGTGGTACATTCCCCGCATGGTTTCGAAGACTTCGTCTTCGCTGACCTGCCGTTCCCGGCAGTCATCGCGCTCAATCAGCTGCCAGAACGGGATTCCCGTGCTCTCTGATTCTTCACAGATACTGCTAAGTGTACTGTAGCTCACCGCCTCAGGACCTCCTTTTCTCTGCTTCCCGGACCTCCCCGTTCTGTTCGCGTGCAGCTTCATCCTCACGGCGCATCCGGTCTGCCGGCGTATCTCCCAGATCTGCCACGGAATAATACGTGATCTTGTTGATTCCCGGCATATGTCTCAGCCAGGCAAGCCCTTCCTTCGTGATCTCCTGATCGGTCTCGATCACCATGACCGCAGTGCCGCCGCGCGACTTGCGGTAGAGCTGCATGGTCGCAATATTGATGTGCTCAGCAGCGAGCATGCTCGTCACAGCAGCCACATGTCCCGGCTCATCATCATTATGCGCAATCAGCGTGGGATTATCTCCCGTAAAATTGGCGGAGAGGCCATCGATCTCGGCGATATTGATCAAAGATCCCCCTACGGATTCTCCTACAATAGACAGCTTCTTTCCGTCTACTCCCGTCAGCCGGAGCAGGACGGAGTTCGGATGCGCATCCTTGAGCTCGACATTGCCGAATTCCACTTCCATGCCCGCGCGCTTCGCGTATTCCAGGCTGTGCGGAATCCGGTCGTCATCGGGATGCATGCCGAGCAGACCGGCGACAACGGCGAGATTGGTTCCGTGGCCGCGTCCTGTCGTGCGGAAGGATCCATAGAACAGAATCTCCGCCCGACGGATGTCGCATCCCATCAGGCGGCGGGAAACGAAACCGATCTTGACCGCTCCCGCCGTATGGGAACTCGAGGGACCGACCATGACCGGCCCGATAATATCAAACAGATTCATGAAGTCCTTTCTCCCGATCGCATGGACGCGTACGAGAAGTGATGGCGTACCGGGGCCGGTTTCCCCTGCTCACCCGCTGCCTGATAAGAGCACTCAGATGCCGATGACCTTCCAGTGCTTGTCTACCTTGTTCAGAATCTCGCAGCCATCCTCCGTGACAAGAACCAGGTCTTCAATCCGGACGCCAAACTTACCAGGAAGATAGATTCCGGGTTCAATCGAGAAGATCATGCCGGGCTCCGCCAGATTCCTGTTGTTCGGGCTCACATCCCCATACTCATGGTCGGTCTGGCCGATGAAATGTCCCAGGCGGATTCTCCAGTAATCCGAATATCCAGCCTTGTCAATCATTTCCCGTGCCTGCCTGTCGATCTCACAGATCGGGATACCGGGACGGATGACCGCTTCTGCTGCTTCATTGGCCGCGCGGACCAGATCATGAATTCTGGTCTGCTCCGGATCCGCCTTCTTCAGGTAGAATGTCCTCGTCATGTCAGAGCAGTATCCCTGATACATGCAGCCCATGTCGATCAGGACGCACTCGCCTTCTGCAAGCTTCCGCTCCGCACTGGGTTCATGATGCTGATCTGCCGCATTTTCCCCGAACGAGACAATCGTCGTAAATCTGTTGCCGTCCGCTCCCATATTCAGGTACTCGGCATCGATGTAGTCGGAGACCTGCTTCTCCGTCATGCCCTCCCGGATCCATCCGGACACCGTCTCCATAACGGCGTCATTGATCTGCGAGGCTTTCTTCATCTTCACGATTTCATCCGGCTGTTTCACCGCGCGAACGCCGTCAAGGCACCAGGAAGCCAGCACGGTCTTCAGCCCCGGATACCTCTCCTGCAGCGGAATCAGGAAACCGGCCGGCCAGTTTTTATCAATACCGAGAGGTTCACTCATGTTGATGTGCGGGGCAATGACATCCACCGGATCATCCATATCGCTGAACCAGACTTCCTCAAACGGGGTGTCCTTCACGAAGTAGAGATAGTTCAGAAAGATGGTGTGATGCCCATCTGTCCGAAGCAGCAGAGCGAAAAGGCGCTCCATCGGAACGACGTGAATCCCTGTCAGATAATTGATCCCGGAAGGATCCGACACCAGAAACTGAGTGATTCCCTGCTCCTTCATCTTCTCCAGAACGCGCTCCATTCTGTCATTGGACATATTGCTTTCTCCTGTTCTGCCGTGCATCCTCCGCGGCAATGTTTCGTATTGACTCGTTTTTGTGTAAAGTGGACGGTCCGTGGCACACGCACCCTTGATCGTCACGTGCATGCCTGGAACGAAACCATACATCGGGCCCGTTCCGACCGGACGTCAGCTTACTGCCTCATAGATACAGAAGAGGCAGCAGACTGCTCTGCTGCCTCTCTCTCAGCTATGTGAATTACAGGATATGACAGCTAGCGTAGTGATGGTTGCCGAAATCCTTGACTGCCGGAACTTCTGTCTGGCACCGTTCTGTTGCATAAGGGCAACGGTCCGCAAACTGGCAGCGCTCCTTCGGGTTGATCGGGCTGGGGATCTCACCCTTGATCGGGATTCTCTTCTTGGAACGAACCACATCCGGATCCGCGATCGGGATTGAAGACAGCAGCGCCTTCGTGTAAGGGTGAAGCGGGTTGGCATAGAGCTCATCCGCCGGTGCCTGCTCTACGATATTGCCAAGGTACATGACGATGACACGGTCAGAGATATACTTGACGACCGAAAGGTCATGCGCGATGAACAGATAGGTCAGTCCCAGTTCCTCCTGCAGGTTATTCAGCATGTTCAGAACCTGCGCCTGAATGGACACATCCAGAGCGGAGATCGGCTCATCACATACAATGAACTTCGGATTCACGGAAAGCGCAAGGGCAATACCGATACGCTGTCTCTGACCGCCGGAGAACTCGTGGGAGAATCGGGACATGTGATCCTTGCCAAGACCGACACGGTTCAGCAGCGCCTCGACCTTCGCATCCAGTTCCTTATCGTTGCATTTTTCATGGAGCCGGATGCCCTCTCCGACGATATCCTTGACCGTCATACGGGGGTTCAGCGAGGAGTACGGATTCTGGAAGATCATCTGTACTTCCGAAGTGAACTTCTTATGCTCTTCTCTGGTCTGCTGATAGATATCCTTGCCTTCAAAGTAGACATGGCCTGCTGTCGGCGGATCCAGCTTGACAATGCATCGGCCGGTTGTAGATTTTCCGCAGCCGGACTCTCCGACAAGACCTACTGTCTCACCGGCGTAGATGTTGAAGCTGACATTATTGACGGCCTTCAGAGTGGCATTCTTACCCACGTGGAAATATTTGCTCATATTCTCCACACGGACCAGAGGATCTTTGCTGTAATCTACCTTATTTCTCATACTCCGGCCGCCTCCTCCTGCTTACTGTCCGTGCTGTCTGCCTTCTTGCCGGCTTTTTCTTCTGCCGTCTTCCTGGCTGCAAGCGCCTCTTTCTTCTTCTCATTCCGGCTTCGCAGATCCTGCTTCGGCGCAAGCTCATGGGTAAGCCAGCAGCTCGTGGAATGCTCCTCAGTCAACTGCACTCTTGCCGGCGGATACTTATTGCAGACCTTCATCGCATATTCGCATCGAGCCGCAAACGGGCAGCCCTTGGGCGGGGAGAACAGATCGGGCGGAGTTCCCTCAATCGGGGAAAGCTTCTCATCCCTCGCGGTCTCCAGACCAGCGATGGAATTCATCAGGCCCTGCGTATACGGATGTGCAGTCTTGTAGAAGATATCCTGCACTTTTCCTCTCTCGACAATCTTGCCGCCGTACATAACCAGAACTCGGTCGCAAAGCTTGGCAATGACGCCGAGATCGTGGGTGATCATGATAATGGATGTATTGAATTCCTTGCGCAGGCGGAGCAGCAGTTCCAGAATCTGCGCCTCAATCGTGACATCCAGGGAAGTGGTCGGCTCGTCGCAGATGATCACGCTCGGGTTGCCAACCAGTGCCATGGCGATCATGACACGCTGCTTCATGCCGCCGGAGAGCTCATGCGGGTACTGCTTGTAGCGGCGTTCTGCATCAGAGATTCCGACCTTCTGCATGACTTCAATGGCACGCTTTTTCTTCTCTTCCGCAGACATTCCCTTATGATGCAGGAAGACTTCCTCGATCTGCTTACCAACGCGCATCGTCGGGTTCAGGGAAGTCATAGGATCCTGGAAGATAAAACCGATCTCGGTTCCACGCAGCTCCATGAGCTCTTTGTGGTTCATCTTGCAGACATCCTTGCCCTTGTACAGGATTTCTCCTGAGGAGAAGAAGCCGGGCGGCTCCGGATTCAGACGCATGATGCACTGTGCGGTAACGGATTTGCCGCATCCGGACTCACCTACGATTCCGAGGATCTCGCCCTGATAGAGGTTGAAGCTGACATCACGGACTGCCTTAACAATGCCGCCATAGGTGTGGAAGGAATATACCACATTCTTTAGTTCCAGTATCTTTTCTCTATTTGTATTCTCAGCCATAACCTTCTCCTTACTCCGTGCCTCTCAGCCTCGGATCAAATGCATCGCGCAGTCCGTCGCCGATCATGGTAAGCGAAAGCATGGTCGTGCAGATAAAGAATGCGGTGAACAGGACCTGATGAGGGGCCACGCGGAGGAGCTTGATGCCCTCCTTGGCGAGAATTCCCCAGGAGCAGTTAGGCGGTGCGATACCAAGACCGATGTAGGACAGGAACGCCTCCTGGAAGATAGCGCCCGGGATAGCCATACACAGGTTGGTGACCAGCATACCCATGATATTCGGAATGATATGTCTCACGATGATAATGAAATCCCGAACTCCGAGTACCTTGGCCGCCGCCACATAATCCTGATTCTTCAGGCGGTAAACTTCGCCTCGGGTAAACCGGCAGGAACCGATCCATCCGATGATACACATAGCGATGATCAGGGTATGAACACCACGGCCGACAACCACCATGACCAGGATGGTGATGATCAGGCTAGGGATTCCGTAGAGGACATCGACGATACGCATCATGATCATATCCAGCGCGCCGCCGTAATATCCACAGAGACCGCCGAGGATAGCACCTACCACCGCATTGATGAATGCGGCGAAGAAACCGACGGTAAGGGAAACACGGGCGCCCATCCACATACGGACCCAGATGTCACGGCCGGTGTCATCGCAGCCGAGCCAGTGTACAAGGCTCGGTCCGGCGTTCCGGTTTGCCGCATCCATTGCCGTGTAGGAATATTTGCTGAGCATCGGTGCGAAGATGGCGAGAATGATATAGAGAGCCAGCAGAATCATTCCAATGAAAGCCGGCTTGTTCTTCTTGAATCTTCTCCAGGCATCCTGCCAGAAGGTCAGGGACGGACGGGAGATGGACTCCATTCGCGCCGTGTTGCGGCCGACAACCGTGAACAGCTCCGGGTCCAGCTTGTCCGGGACAACGGGGACAACCTCGCCGGAAGGCATTCGTACATTTTTCTTTCTTGACATTCTCTTCCTCCTTATCCTTACTTGCCGACACGCACTCGAGGATCTACGACACCGTACAGAATGTCAACCAACAGGTTACAGAATATCAGGAATGCACCATAGAAAACGGTCATGCCGAGGATCATGGAGTAGTCGTTGTTGTTCGTACTGTCGACATAGTATTTGCCCATGCCGGGAACGGCATACATCGACTCGATAACGAAGGTACCGGTCAGAACGGCCGCAACCGTCGGACCCATGATGGTGATGACCGGCATGATCGCATTGCGGATCTGATGCTTCCAGGTGATTCTCAGATTGGAAAGACCCTTCGCGCGTGCGGTCTTAATGTAGTCCTGCTGAACGACTTCCAGCATACTGGCGCGCATGGTACGTGAAACCGATGCCATGGTATAGAACGCAAGGGACAGTGACGGAAGAATCGTATGTTTGAAGTCTGTGTACTGAGCCACAGGCAGCCATTTCAATTTGATACCGAAGACGAGCTGCAGGAATGCGCCCATGATGAAATCCGGGATACTCGTTCCGATGATGGCAAGAATGACGCAGAATACATCGAGTTTGTTTCCCCGGTTCAGAGCGGCAAGGATGCCGAGAAGAAGACCGAAGGCCAGAGCGATGGCAAGGGCACGAAGGCCAAGGTCTGCGGAATAGGGGAATGTCGAACCGATGATGTAATTGACGGTCTTATTGGTAAACTTCATGGAATATCCGAGATTTCCATGAAGAAGATTTCCCAGGTACTGGAAATACTGGACGATCAGCGGCTTATCGAAGCCGTAATACTTGATCATGTTCTCTTTGACAATGGGATTCAGTTTCTCGCTGGTGAACGGTTCGCCTGGCATCAGACGCACCAGGAAGAAGACGACTGTGATCAGAACCAGCAGCGTAATCACAGCGGCGATCACTCGCTTCACAATGTATTTGCCCATAGAATTTCCTCCAAACTGTCTGCCGCTTCCCTTCGGCAGAAGTTTCTGGTGCAGATTTTCTCCCCTCTTTCGATGAACAGTCGGATCTGCATAACAAAAGGGCACCGGGTAGGGACCTGAGGTCCGTCCCCGGTGAACCCCTGTTCAGTTTCTCACTGACGGTTTATCTTGTTGTTCTCTGATGAACAGATCGCTGATGATCAGGCGGTGATGTCGCCGAAGCACCAGTCGAAGTTCACAGCACCCAGGGAGAATTTGATGCCGGTAACGTTCTTCTTCATCAGATAATGCTGCTCACGGAACTGCAGCGGAACCACTGCACCATCATCGAGGAGCATGTTCTCGCATTCAGCAAGGGTAGCAAGCCGCTTGTCCGGATCCGTCTCGGTGACGGTCGTTGCCAGCTTCTTGTCGTACTCATCGTTGTGATAGTTCGAGTAGTTGTTGGGGTTGTCACCGCGGAACAGCTCCAGATAGGTGTAAGGATCGCTGTAGTCCGGGCTCCAGCCGCCGTAACCGACTTCGTAGTCATGCTGAGGATATACGGTGGAGTACTTCTCTGCATAGGTGATCTGCTTGATCTCGACATCGATGCCAAGGGTCTCTGCCCACATCTGCTGAACAACCTCGATGATCTTCTTCTCATCCTGGTTGTCCGTGCAGGTAACGTTCAGAACGATCGAGGAAGGATCCGTGATGCCCGCTGCATCCATGGCCTTCTTCAGATATTCCTTTGCCTTGTCTGCATCTCCGTTCTTCGGGAATGCATGCAGCTTGTCGCCGTACTGTTCGCCGTAGGTCTTGCCGTTCGTGCCGGAGACTTCAGGAAGAACGAAGGTCGTCGCTGCCTTGTAGACATCGTCCGTTGCCAGAGCAATGTAATTCTCATGATCGATGGCATAGTTCAGAGCCAGGCGGAAGTTCGCATCCTGCAGAAGCGGCTGGTCCTCACTGCCACTGTTGATGTACATGAAGTCATCGTTGCCGTTCTCATAGCTTCCATGCTCGTCGGAATCGATGTAGTTCTGCGTCTGCTCCAGCGGAATGCTGACATAATCCAGATCGCCGGACTCATACATAGCAAGCTGCGTGCTGGCATCTGCTACAATATTCTCTTCCACGCGGTCGAAGTGCACGGCATCGGGATTCCAGTAATTCGGGTTCTTCTCGTAAACCAGAACCTGATTCTCAGAACTCGAAAGTACGAACGGACCGGAGTAAACGTTCTTGTCGGCCGTTGCTGCGAAGTCCGTACCATACTGCTCGACAACATCCTGACGAACCGGGCAGAACACGGTGCTGGAGCCAAGCAGTGACAGGAAATACGGTGTCGGATTGGAAAGAGTGATCACGACGGTGCTGTCATCCGGTGCCGTAACGCCGAGTTCTTCCGGCTTCTTGGCTCCGGACATGCAGTCATCGGCATTCTGAATTCCGGCTGTGCTGCAGATCCAGGCATAGGGGCTTGCTGTCTCCGGGGCTATCAGTCTCTGGAATGCGTACAGGAAATCTTTGGAAGTAAGATCCTTGCCATCACTCCACTTCAGGCCATCTCTCAGATGGAACGTGTAAGTCAGCTGATCGTCAGATACTTCCCACTTCTCAGCACAGGCAGGATTGATCTCGCCGTCGATCGTGCGGACCAGACCCTCTGTGATCGCTCTCTGAACCTCGTTGTCGGCCACGGAATTGCCCTTGGTCGGATCGAGCGTCGTCGGCTCCGTACTGGTAGCAAAGCGGAAGAGCTTATTCCCCGAGCTCTCTGATGCTGCTGAGCTCGCTGCTGCCGAACTCGCTGCAGATGAGCTCTCTGATGCGACAGCAGTAGACGGACTGGCAACTGCTGCCATGGATGCTGCCATGAGAATTGCCATTGCTCCGGCAGCGAACCTTCTGGTTGATTTCATAATGATTCCTCCTGATCATTAGATTTCCCGCTCCACCTAACTTCCAGTCCCCCTCGCTTTCTCACTAAAAGCGCTTAAAGAAATTAAGTGTTCCGGGATTTTGATGAACTTATTTTAACTCTATGTCTATACAATGTCAATTCGTTTTCATGTGAAAATGATAACTATCATAATTTCATTTTTGTATTCCAACAATTTTACAAGTCAAATCGTCACCGTCATGAAATTATTGTCCTTATTTTCCTGCATTTTTATTTTTTATCAAACTAGAACGCAGTCAGTCTTTAATATTATTATCCGGCCGGCGGCGGCAGCTTTCGATTATTAAGTTTATCTCAATAACACCTTGCAACTGACGTACCTTAGATTCTAAAGTGTATGCAGATATCATTCTCCGAAAACTTTTGCCAGTCCAATTCTTCCTCTTTTCCTTGCTTCTGAGGCTCCAGGGCAAAACCTTCCGATGCTTCGCCTTCCTGGCTGACTCACTTTCTTCCGCATAAGGCACCGGCCTTCTGTCCGCGTCCTCACAGCCCGGAAGCGGCCGAAAGGACCGGGAAACAGAAGGCCCAATCCTGAAGCTGCCGGATGGAGCCCCAAAAAGCAGAATGGCCGGCCCCGCGGACTTCCCCGGGGCCGGCCTCGATCTGCCGGAATTTATTCGCTGATGTCACCAAATGCCCAGTCGAAGTTCACCCCACCAATTGAGAAATTGATTCCGGTGACCTTCTCGTTCAGCAGATAGTGCTGTACCGCGATATAAGTCGGAATGACCGCCGCATCATCCAGAAGAATATTCTCACACTCTGCAAGAGTATCCATCCGCTTCACCGGATCGGTCTCCGTAACGGTGCTCTTCAGTTTCGCATCAAACTCGTCGTTGTGATAATCGGAGTAATTGTTCGGGTTGGAACCGCGGAACAGCTCCAGATAAGTATAAGGGTCGTTATAATCCGGGCTCCAGTTGCCGTATCCGATCTCATAATCATGCTTCGGATAGATATCCGAGAACAGCTCTGCGAAGGTGTGCTGCTCGATCTCCACCTGAATGCCGAGGTTCTCCGTCCACATCTGCTGGATGACCTCAGCCTGCGTCTTATCATTCTCCGAGTCAGGGCAGGTATAGGTCAGCTTGATGTCCGACGGGTCCTTGATGCCGGCCGCGTCCATGGCTTTCTGCAGACAATCCTTTGCCTTGTCAAGATCCGCCGTCTCTGAATACTTGTGCAGCTTGCTTCCCTCTTCCTCATCGTATGTCGTCTTCGCTCCGGCGCAATCCGGAAGCACGAGGGACGTTGCCGGACGGTAGACATTGTCCGTGGCAAGCGCAATGAACTGATCCCGGTCGAGAGCATAGTTCAGTGCCATCCGGAAATTCACATCCTTCATCAGCGGCTGTTTCTCACTGCTGCTGTTCATATAGATGAAGCCGACATTGCCGTTCTCAAAGCCGTTCTCTCCGGGAGTATCCTTGTTCTGATTCACCTGCTCCAGCGGCAGATTGACGAAGTCCAGATCTCCGGACTCATACATAGCCACCTGCGTGTTATTGTCGGTAACTACGCTTGCCGTCACCTTGTCGAAATGAACGGCATCCGGATTCCAGTAGTTCGGGTTTTTCTCAAAAACATACTGATCCTCTCCGGCGTAGGTCAGGACAAATGGCCCGCAGTAAACGTTCTTATCGGCTGTTGCGGCAAAATCCGTCCCGTATTTCTCGACATAGTCCTGCCGGACCGGATCAGTCTCCGTGCAGGTTCCCAGAATGGAAAGCAGATACGGTGTCGGATTGGACAGCGTGACGACGAATGTGCTGTCATCCGGCGCGGATACGCCGAGTTCTTCTGGCGCCTTGCTGCCGGACATGCAGTCATCTGCATTCAGAATGCCGGCCGTGCTCAGAATCCATGCATAAGGGCTGGCGGTTTCCGGATTCACCAGTCGGCGGAAGCCATACAGGAAATCCTGCGCCGTCAGATCCTGGCCATCGCTCCACTTCAGACCATCCCGCAGATGGAAGGTATAGGTAAGAAGGTCATCGGATACATCCCAGCTCTCCGCGCATCCCTCAGTGACCTGTCCATTGATGGTGCGGACCAGACCTTCACCCACTGCTCGCTGAAGCTCATTGTCTCCGGTGGAATTTCCCTTGGACGGATCCAGAGTTGTCGGAACGGTGGAGTAGGCAAAACGGAAAACTTTCTCTGTTCCATCACCTGCGGTTGCACTGCCTGCTGCAGTAGTAGTACCCGCTGCGGCAGTCGTACCCGCCGCAGTCGTCGTCACCGCTGCCGTAGTTGTCTCTGCCGCCGTGGTTGTCTCTCCCGCTGCAGTCGTCTTTGCCGCCGCGGTCGTTTCTGCCGCTGTGGTCGTCTCTCCCGCCGCGGTCGTCTGTCCCGCTGTGGTTGTCTCTCCCGGCGCGGTCGTCTGTCCCGCTGTGGTACTCGAGGATGAGCACGCCGACAGAGTGGCTGCCATCATCAGCGCCAAAGCTCCCGCCGTAAACCTTCGGGTTTTCTTCATGTTGTGGTTCCCCCTTCTTGATGGTTTCTGCCTGCTGCCATACGGTTCTGTCCGGTCAGACCATCGCATGATGCAGGTAAAAGTGATGTGGTATAGGACTATCATATAATTGTAATTTCATACTGTCAATTTTATTCAATTCAAAAAGCACCGCCGCTATTATCAGAAATATCCGCGGCTTTGGGAAAATTACCAGCAGGGCAGTGGGAAATTCTCTCAAAAGCGCCCCGCAAAGGACGCTGCCCTAGATCGCGGTCTCCCCGGTGATCAAAGCAAGGTGAAGCCGAAACAGGACGCTCTCCCGCTGCCTCTTTCGTAATATAAGGCATGGTATGAAAAGTCAGGATGCCTAACTGCTGAAATGAAAACAGGCGGAATGAAAATTGACGAAACGCCAGACTGCTGAAATGAGAATAGGCGGAAAGAGAATAGATAAAACGCCAGACTGCTGAAATGAGAATAGACGGAAAGAGAAACGCCAGATGATAAAAAAGCCGGCCACACGGCCGGCGGATTGCGCATTAATAAAAAAACAGGGGTAGTAAGAGTCGAACTCACATTGACGGTTTTGGAGACCGCTGTTCTACCATTGAACTATACCCCTTCAGGAATTGACCTGCCTCGTTATAGTAGCACTGTCCCAAAGTGATGTCAACCGGAATTTTCCACTCTGGCGGTCTCGCACTCCCGCGGAATTTTCTTCAGCCTGGCAGGTAAATCCTCGGCGAGCGCATTGCCTCCGCTTCGTACAGCTGCGGAGCCTCGGTCC
>CADBOY010000266.1 GCA_902796405.1 uncultured Lachnospiraceae bacterium
CTGGAAGCTGCGAGGGGCAGCCGGAGGAGATCGAGGCGCTGATGACAGCGGAAAAGATTCACTCGCTGATGGATCCGGACAGCGGAATGAAAGTCTATGATTCCAGGACCGGAGAATATCGTTCTCTGAAATACCGCGATATCGTGATCCTGCTTCGCTCAACAGCCGGGTGGGCGGATACCATGGTCCGCATACTGGGACAGGCAGGGATTCCTGCCTATGCTCAGCTGAAAAATGGCTACTATTCGGCGCGGGAGGTTCAGGTTCTGCTGAATTTTCTGCGGATTCTGGACAATCCGCTCCAGGATATTCCGCTTGCCTCGGTGCTGCTCTCGCCCATCGGAGGATTTACGCAGGAAGAACTGGCGATGATGACCGCCGGAATGCCGGGAGGTTCCTTTTTCCATCGCCTGGAAGAAGGAGCCGCGCAGGGGAGAAACAGCGTGGCCTGGGCTCGCTTCCGGGACCGGCTGGACCGGTACCGGAAACTGTCTTCCCGTCCGATCCATGAGACGCTGTCCGGGATTCTGGAGGAGACAGACTACCGCCGCATCCTTGCGGCGCAACCGGGAGGCCGGGTGCGTACAGCCAACGCAGACATGCTGCTAGCAAAGGCAATGGCATTTGAAGAGACCAGCTATCATGGCATCTTTCAGTTTCTGCGGTATATCGACCGCCTGCAGAAATATCAGGAGGATGAAGGAGAGGCGCAGGTACTCTCGGAGAATGAAGACCTCGTCCGCATCACCACCATTCATCAGAGCAAAGGCCTGGAATATCCGGTGGTCTTCGCCTGCGGCTGCGGCAGAAAATTCAATGACAGAGACAGCACGAGCCCGATGCTGATTCACGAGGATCTCGGGCTTGCGTGTGATTATACGGACACCAGGAGGCATGTCAGATATCCGGTTCTCTGGCGCAGCTTTGTTGCTGACCGGATTCGCTCCGACAGCAGGGGCGAGGAACTCCGCATCCTGTATGTTGCTCTGACGCGGGCGAAGGAGAAGCTGATCCTCACTGGAACGTGTCAGAATGCAGCGGAGAAAACCGCGATCCCCGCGGAGCCGGCTCCCCGCCCGACAGGGCGTCAGATTCGGTCCGCAGGCAGTTTCCTGGACTGGATCTTTCTCGCCAGGCAGTCTGCGGGCAGAGAAATTTTCCGCACGAGTATTTTCTCCGGAAGCGAGGTTCAGATTCCTGCAGATCAGAGAGCAGAGAAACAGCAGGAGCGGCTTTCTGCCTGGCTGTCGGCGGCAGCCAGTCCGGCGGAAGACGAGAGCAGGGTGAAGAAATTCAGCAGTATCCTGAATTATCGATATCCATATGCCGCTGTGTGCTGGCAGAAAGGAACCTATTCGGTCTCTGAGCTGAAAAAAAACGGGCAGAATCCGCAGATCCCGGCTCAGGAAAATGGCGTCACGGCAGCTTCGCAGGAGAGATCCGGAGAAAGCTTAACCGAGGCAGCTGGCGAAAATCTCTCCAGTATAAGTATATCTGCCGAAGCATCCAGTGGGCTGTCTGCCAGGACAGGCGGAGAGACACTCTCTGGTATATCCCCCGGGAAATCGGGTGAGTCATCTTCTGGAGCTTCGGGGGGAGCGGAGAGAGGAACCGCCTACCACCGCGCGCTGCAGTTGATTCCTGCCCGAGGGGACGCCGATGAAGCTTATATTCGGCAGGAGCTGGACGAACTGGTGAAAGGCGGTGAGATGACAGCAGGCGACCGGAAGATGATCCGTCCCGGCGATCTGGCAGCCTACTACCGGTCCGATCTCGGAAGGCTGGCGGCAGAGTCGGAGAAGAAGGGCAGATTGTGGCGCGAACAGCCATTTGTGATGAGCCTGCCGCTGAGACAGGTTCTGGCCATGAAAACGGACGGTACCGATCCGGCGCAGGTTCCGGAGGACGAATGGGTACTGGTTCAGGGCATCATTGACGCTTACGCCGAGACGGACCGGGGCATCATTCTATGGGATTACAAGACCGACCGGGTACCGCGCCGAAATGGTGCGCAGATTCTCCTGGGCCGATACCGCGAGCAGCTTCTGCTCTATAAGGATGCCATAGAGCGGGCCCGCGGAGAGAAAGTCGCCGAGATGTGGATTTATTCCTTCTCCCTGCGACGGGCGGTTCCGGTAGAGGAAGAAAGGAAGGAGATATGACAGCAGAAGAAAAATATCGGGAATGGCTGGACCGGCTTCCGGCCGATGACCCGATGCATCAGGAACTGGAAGAGATCGAAGGCAGAAAAGCGGAGATACAGGACCGGTTTTACCGGGACATCGAATTCGGCACCGCGGGACTTCGGGGAATTTGCGGTGCGGGGACGAACCGCATGAATCCGCTCACGGTCGGACGGGCCACGCAGGGAATCGCGGATTATCTGTGCGAAACGGGGCTGCAAAGCGGCGGCGTTGTCATTGCCTATGACTGCCGGCATCATTCCCGGGAATTCTCGGAGCTTGCGGCGGAGATCTTTGCGGGAAATGGCATCCCTGTCTATCTGTTTCCTTCTCTGCGCCCGACGCCGGAGCTCTCCTTTGCGCTGCGCCGGCTCGGATGTACCGGCGGTGTGAATATGACGGCTAGCCACAATCCCCGGGAGTACAATGGGTATAAGGTATACTGGAAGGATGGAGCGCAGATCTCCGGCTCCGTATCCGATGGCATGCAGAGACGAATCAGCGAGCGGGATCTGTTCGGCGCATTTTCCCGGATTCCTCTGGATGAAGCGAGGAAAAATGGTCTGGTTACCATGCTGGGTGAAGAGATGGACGAGGCGTATCTTTCGTATGTGCTGGCGCAGTCGCAGCATGATGGCGCAGAGCTGGATCTGACGGTACCTGTTGTATATACTCCGCTGAACGGAGCCGGCAGCGC
This sequence comes from uncultured Lachnospiraceae bacterium, assembly GCA_902796405.1. Taxonomy (GTDB): domain Bacteria; phylum Bacillota; class Clostridia; order Lachnospirales; family Lachnospiraceae; genus UBA3305. The sequence goes on from CADBOY010000266.1 coordinate 2,881, forward strand.
GCCGGTGGCAGAGATTGCCTCCCGCCGCGGCTTTACGGCTTTTGCGGTCGTGCCAGAGCAACGGGATCCCGATCCGGATTTTACGACGGTTCCTTATCCCAATCCGGAGGATCCGGGCGCATTTGCCCTTGCCGAGTCACTCGGGAAAAGTACCGGCGCCGAGCTGCTGCTGGCGACCGATCCTGACAGCGACCGCATGGCCGCGGAGATATCCTGCGGGGGCGGCAGCTACCGCTGGCTCAGCGGGAATGAGACGGGAGCTCTTCTGATTGCCTATCTTGCCAGAAGCCGGAGGGAAAAGGGGACCATGCCCGAAAAACCGGCGATGATTCAGAGCATTGTCACCGGTGATCTTGGACGCCTGATCTGTCAGGATTATGGGATTACCGTGTTTGAAACGCTGACCGGGTTCAAGAACATCTGCGGGAAAATCCCGGAGATCGAGAAGAAAGGATATCATTATTTCTTCGGCTACGAAGAGAGCATCGGATGCGCTCCCGCCGAGGGTGTCCGGGACAAGGATGGTATTGCGGCGGCCATGCTGATGATGGAGATGACGGCGTATTACCGGAAGCAGGGCATCAGCCTGCAGGAAGCTCTCAGCCGGCTCGGTCAGAAATACGGATATTGCGCGGAGGCTCCGTTTTCTCTTGTCCGGAAGGGGCAGGAGGGGGCGGAACAGATTGCCCGGATCATGGAGCAGTTCCGCGAAAAGAGTCCGGACCAGTACGGCGGTGTCCGCGTGACGGAGAAGATTGACTACCTGAAGGGATGGAGAGATATTCCGCCGCAGAACGCGCTGAAGTTCCGCATGGAGGATGGAAGCTGGTTCGCCGTGCGGCCGTCCGGCACCGAGCCGAAGATCAAGTTTTATCTGTATTCGCGTTCTGCTTCTCAGGAAGAGGCGCAGCGCAGTGTGGAGCATCTGAAGGCGGCTGTGCAGCAGGCAGTGGGCCTGAATGAGGAAACGTAAGGCAGAGCGTCAGAGCGCCCTGCCGGAAAGGAAATGAGTGATGAATCAAAAACTGTTTCGTTCTACGAGAGATGCCTATCTTGCCGGAGTCTGCGGAGGCATCGCCGAGTATCTTGGCATTCCGTCTTCGCTGGTTCGCATTGCGTGGGCGGTTCTCACCCTGGCCAGCGGGGTGTGGGCCGGTGTTATTCTCTATGTGGCTGCCGCTATCCTTCTTCCCCGAAAGGAAGATGTCTGAGGCGGCACAATGGACCCCATGGCCGCGAAGGAGATCATTCCTTCTCCGGGTGCGGAGACTGGCTCCCCCGTTTCCGGTATGCGACATGAAGCAGACCGGTCATCAGGAATGAGCCGAAGACGATACCGAGGGTGATGGCGCCGGCAACCTCGATGATGTTCAGCCCTCTTTGCATTCCGGTATCCGGAAATCCCATCACGAAATAGTATGCGGTATAGAAGATGCCAGCTCCCGGCACGAGCGGGAAGATCCCGGGCACCAGATAGACGGTGACCGGATTCTGACGGATGACTGCCATCAGGCGGCAGAACAGGGTAAGGATGAAGGTCCCGATAAAATTCGCGAAGAAATCATTGCCGCCAAG
>CADBOY010000267.1 GCA_902796405.1 uncultured Lachnospiraceae bacterium
GTCCTTATCTACCGTGACGTTCTCCAGAAGCGCATTCCGCCTGATGGCATTGTAGATATCCGGCTCAGAATCCTTGTCCAGGTTGATTACCTTGGCATAGCATCCGCCCTCGAAGTTGAAGACACCGTTATCATCCCAGCCGTGCTCATCATCGCCGATCAGAAGGCGCTTGGGATCTGTAGAAAGGGTCGTCTTGCCGGTGCCGGACAGTCCGAAGAAGATCGCGGTGTGCTTCCCGTCCATATCCGTATTCGCGGAGCAGTGCATCGCGGCGATTCCCTTGAGCGGCAGCTAGTAGTTCATCATGGAGAACATACCCTTCTTCATCTCACCGCCGTACCAGGTATTGATGATCACCTGCTCCCGGCTCGTGATGTTGAAGACAACCGCTGTCTCAGAGTTCAGTCCAAGCTCCTTATAATTCTCCACCTTTGCCTTGGATGCATTATATACGACGAAATCCGGTTTGAAATTCGCAAGCTCTTCCTCGGTGGGCTTGATAAACATATTGCGGATGAAGTGAGCCTGCCAGGCAACTTCCATGATAAAACGGACTGCCATACGGGTATCCGGATTGGCACCGCAGAACGCATCGACAACAAACAGTCTCTTGTTCGACAGTTCATTCTGTGCAATCTTCTTGACGGCCTTCCAGGTCTCCTCGGATGCCGGATGGTTATCGTTCTTGTACTCCTCGCTCGTCCACCACACGGTGTCTCTGGAATTTTCATCCATGACGATGAATTTGTCTTTCGGCGAACGGCCGGTATAAATTCCGGTCATCACATTGACTGCGCCCAGCTCCGTTACCTGTCCCACTTCATAACCTTCCAGGCCGGGCTTTGTTTCTTCCTTGAAGAGATCCTCATAGGAAGGATTGTGCACGATCTCTGTCACACCGGTGATACCATACTGGCTCAGATCAATCGATTCCATTGTGAAAAATCCTCCGTCTTCTTCTCCTGCCGGATCATCAGCGTCCGTTTTCTGCAGGATGTCCCTGATCCGTTCTTGCAGGATTTTCAGTATCTGACCCTGAATATGACTCAGAATGAGCCGATATTCAGCCGTTTTCGTTATACCATATATTTTCTTTTGAAACAACGATAGATTGATGACAGATCCGGGAGATCCATGATATACGGATTCGATTCTTCTGGGGCAGATCCAGGGAGCAATGATCTGCTTCCCTGCTGCAGCGGATCCATGGATCCGGTTCTCTGGCGCATGAGAATGCACCAGCAGAGATTTCGCTGAAATCCATCGATGTTCCACCGGAAATCTCCTGTTTTCCCTTCATTGACAAGCCTATGGACGGATGTTAGGATTTACCTTGATCCCGCCGCGGCCCGATTCTGATTGCACCCGGCTGACATTCCCGCATACAATCTCACACCAGATCAGAGGATAATACCAATATGAAAATCATCGCCATTCTCCTGTTCATCGCTATGTATGTCGTGATGATCGCATTCCCCTCCAAGCGGCCTCACGCAGCACTCATCACCGCGCTGCTCTATATTCTTCTCGGCATTCTTCCCCTCAGCGACATCATCGGATCCATCGACTGGAATGTTCTCATGATGCTGTTCGGAACCATGATCATCGTGGATTATTTCATCGAATCCGGCATGCCGAGCCGCCTGGCTGACTGCCTGCTCGACCTGGCGCCCAACGTCATGTGGGTCACCATCCTGATGTCCACATTCGCCGGCATCATCTCCGCATTCATCGATAACGTTGCCACTGTGCTGATGGTCGCGCCGGTTGCCCTTGTGATCTGCAGGAAGCTGAAGATCTCACCGGTACCCATGGTGATCTCGATTGCGGTTTCTTCCAACCTGCAGGGTGCGGCGACACTCGTCGGCGACACAACCTCCATCATGCTTGGTGCCTATGCGCACATGGATTTTATGGACTTCTTCTGGACAGACGGAAAGCCCGGTATGTTCTTCGCTGTAGAGCTCGGTGCTGCGGCAACCATACCGATCATGATGATTCTGTTCCGGAAGAACCGGGAGCCGGTTCAGGCAAGAGAGCACACGGAGGTACAGGACTATTTCCCGACCTTCTCCATGATCGGCTATGTCGCGGTGCTCATCTGTGCCTCCTTCATCCCGAACAAACCGGACATCACAAATGGCCTGATCTGCTGCTTCTTCGGCATTCTGACTATCCTTGTGGAGTCCGTGAAAACGCACAGCTTTCTGTCTGCCCGCCATGCTCTGACCAACGTCGATTACGTGACGCTCTGTCTGCTCGCCGGACTGTTCCTCGTAATCGGCGGTGTCACCAATGCCGGGCTGATCGATGATCTTGCGGATTTCATCGTCAAGGCCGGCGATGACAATCTCTTCGTTCTCTACTCCATCGTGGTCTGGGGATCCGTACTGATCTCTGCATTTATTGACAACATCCCCTATGTCGCCACCATGCTTCCGGTGCTCCGTGGAGTCAACGCTCTGCTTGGCACGGCATCTCCGAACCTGCTCTATTACGGCCTCCTCACCGGCGCTACACTCGGCGGCAATCTGACGCCGATCGGCGCTTCGGCGAACATTGCCGCTGTCGGCATGCTCCGCAAGGGCGGTCATGAGGTCAGCTTCCGCGACTTCATGCGGATCGGGATTCCGTTCACTCTGACCGCCGTACTCGTCGGCTACCTCTTTATCTGGGGATTCTGGCATTAAACGGCGCCGAAGCGGTCTCCGGCCGGATACGTTCCGCCAGAGAAAAATCTTCGGATGAAGTGCTGCCGGAGCGGTCTACGGTCTAAAATATGCCGCCTGAAGAAAATCTTCGAATGAATTACCGTCGCAGGAACCGTCTCTGGATGAACGGATGAAATGTCACCGGGGGAAGGAATGATGCGGGGCTGCGGCTTTTCTGCTCACGGCTACCGCGCCAGAACGCGCCGGATGCTCTGTTCCGCGCGCCGCGCATAATCCCTGGCATTGCTGCGCTCTTCCTCGGTAAATCCGGAGAACTGCAGTTCCTGGTAGTCTTCTGCCATCTGCTGGACTGCCTTCTGCAGCTTTCCTCCCTGCTCTCCGAGCGCCAGTCCCAGCGTCTTCCTCTTTTTCTCCCGGCCTTCCTCCTGGATCAGATACCGCTTCATGCGAAGCTTCTGAAGGGAGGCGATCACACTGAAGCTGGACAGACCGGTAAAATCCTCCACGTCGCGCCGGCTGCACTCCTTGCCCGCCTGGATCAGAACAGTGAAAACCAGAACATCCTGCCTGTCGAGATCAAATTGTGCGGCGATCACATCCATGTAGTGCTCGAAGAGCCGGTTCTCATAAAAATACAGACCGAATCCGGAATCCGGGAACAGAATATCCTTGTTCACCGTCGCGATCTCGTCACCAAGGCGCTCGGTTCCCGGCAGGAGCGGAACCGCCAGGCCATCCTTCGAGACATCGAGGAGAAAACCATAGATCACCGGGCGGCGCACCGCATAATCTTCTTCGTCATAGATCTCCCGGTAAAACTGACTGTAATACTCGATGACATTCAGCTTCATGCGGATCGCTTTCCCGATCCCCGCGCTCTGCGCGACAAGAGATCCCTCCGTTTTTACGTAATAGTAGATCGGCGCCTTGAGCACATAGATACTCCTGGTATGGAGGACGTACTCCATATTGAAGATAAAATCCTCACACCAGCTGAGATTCTCATCCATGCGAATCTGATATTCTTCCAGAATGGACCGCCGAAACAGCTTGTTCCAGATCACCCCATAGTAGAAATCCGCCGGGCTCAGCATCATCGCGTCCGCATACTGCTCCCGCGACATGCTCTGCTCCTGGTCGATGCTTCCCTTCTGTGAGACGCGTTCTCCGACCACCCGGTAGAAATCCGCGATCACCATATCTGCATTATGGTCTTCCATGGCGCGCACGAGCAGTTTCGTCGCGTCGGAGGTGATCCAGTCGTCTGCATCAAGGAATTCCACATAATCTCCGGATGCCATGGAAAGCGCCTGATTGCGCGTGGCCGAAACGCCCGAATTCGGTTTGTGCACGACCTTCACCCTCGCGTCCTGCCTGGCATACTCGTCGCAGATGGCCGGAGAGTCATCCCGGCTGCCGTCATCCATCAGGAATAATTCAAAATCCGTATATTCCTGATTCAGAACGCTCTCAATGCATCGGCGGAGTGCCTTCTCCGCATTATAGACCGGAATGATAATACTGACTTTCGGCATAGGTTCTCCTTATGAACGGTATGCCGGCCGTTTCCGGCCGGCATGCAATATGGTGGAAAGGATCGGGAATATCAGAGCCTGGAATACCCATAACTGTTCGCCAGCGCATTGACCGGCACTCCCTTTCGGCACATCTCGCAGTCTGCAGAGGACGCTGCGGTATAATCGGGAATATCCTCTACGTCAAACAGACTGGAAACCCGCACGCCGTCCAGCTGATCCGCCAGCGAGAACACCGCCGCGATGCCGACGACCTTACCGCCGTAATAGGATACGCACTGCACCGCGCGGTGCGCGTTCTTGCCGGTGACAAAGTTACCGCAGAGCACCAGAACATTCTTCCCGCGGATCATCGGCTGGACATTATCACGGAAGAGAAGCAGCCGGGAGTGCTCATCGTTCTCCGGCGTCACGACATGGATAGAACCGCGGCTGTTCACGGAGAACATGCCACCCGCTGCCAGCTTCTGTGCCAGAAAGGCTCCGATGATCTCACTGCCGTCCAGGCAGACAATCGTATCGATCTTCTGCTCCATATCGTAATACTGCGCAAGGACAGAGCCCGCTTCCTCTGCCATCGCCTGATTCAGCTTCGCCTCCATCAGGTCAATATAGTAATTCGTATGGGCATGCGTCATCACAAAATGTCCCGGCATCACACGGACACTGATCTTGTGATTGCGCCTGCAGTAAATCGTCCTGACTTCTCCTATCATACCAGCACCTCTCTTTCTTTCCCGCCTCGTTCCGGCTGAACTCTGTCTCTTCCCCGCCTTCTGCCATTCCAGCCGGCACGGCAGTATGTTCATTTTCTGTTCTCAGTTTAGCACAGACCCGAAGCGCGCGCAATGAACTGTCAGATTTTATGTGTATTTCCGCTTTGTTGTACGTCCATTTCCCGTCATCTTCTGCCGGTCATATTGCTGGCCGCGACGCCATCTCACTGGCGGAAAAAGGCACCGATTACCCCTTTCTGGTTACGAACCACCGCCCCTCTCCCTCGTAATAGAGCTGAACCTCCTGCCCGCAGATCATGCAGCTGTACCGGATTCCCGCTCCGCCGGCTTTCCGGCTGGCCGCTCTCTGCACCCGGCAGATCCGGTCTACCGAATATTTCCTTCCGTCCTCCCATACCAGCTGAAGAGGTCGGATCTCCCCTTCTTCGGAGAACCTGGCTGTCACTTCCACATAGACTTTCCAGGCATTCCCCTGCAGATCGGCCTCCGACGGATCCATCACGGCAGATTCCGGTGCCGCCTCATGGTACTCGTGATGATGATGATAATCATAGACACCCATATTCCTGTGATTCCGCCTCTTTTCTCATCCGCTCCCACCGGCTGTCGGCGTCAGGCACCGGTCCGGTTTCCCCGCTCCAGATAGCTGTGCGGATGGATCATATGATCGTCGGCCGTCGCGTTCAGCGAGGAAAGATCCCGGTCCCGAAGCATAATTCCCCGCTGAACCGCGTGCCAGCCATACCGCCTCCGAATCTCATCCACCGCATATTCCGCTTCCTGCTGCTTCTCCCGCAGCACCGGATTCTGAAACAGATTCAGCTGACAGGGGGCCGTCTGCTCCTGCAGCCCGGAGACCCGGACGCCCAGGCTGCGCACCGGCCGGTTCCACGGATAAATCTCCCGGAACAGACGCATGGCCTCCGCTTCAATCTCTCCGGTGATGTTGGTCGGCGTCCCGATCCGGTGCTGGCGGGCGCAGCACGACAGACCGCTGTCCCGGGCGTAAATCTCGATGACATCGCCGGCAAATCCGGCTTCCCTCAGCCGGGATGCCACGCTCTCGGAAAGAAGATAGCAGACCAGCCGTACTTCCTCCTCCGCCGTAAGATCCCTGGGCGTTGTTGTGCTGTTCCCGATGCTCTTCACCGGAACATGGCTGTTCTCCCGGCTGACCGGTGTCTGATCTTCTCCCCGCGCAAAGATACTGAGCATGAGCCCGATCTTCCCGAACCAGCTCTCCAGCCACACAGGATCTGCCTCCGCCAGCTCGCCGATGGTGTGAATGCCATATTTCCGGAGCTTCCGCTCCGTGGCACGGCCGACGTAAAGCAGATCACCGACGGGAAGCGGCGCGATCTTCTCCCGCCAGTTATCCCGGCGAAAGACGGTGACCGCGTCCGGCTTCTTATAATCGGACCCCAGCTTGGCAAAAATCTTGTTCCAGGACACACCGACACTCACCGTGATCCCGAGCTCCTCCCGGACCCTCCGGTTAATCTCACGGGCAATCTTCTCGCCGCTTCGGATCGGGCTTTCCCTCCGGCAGGGCGCACCGGGAAAACTCAGTATCGTCTCCCCCGTTCCGGTGCTCCGGCTTCCCATCAGACAGGACGCGCTTTCGGTGACATCCAGCCAGCATTCGTCAATACCGAAGGACTCCTGGCGGTCGGTGTAATCGGCATAAATCTCACGGACAAGACGGGAGAACCGCAGATACAGATTCATCCGGGGCGGAACAAAGACAATATCCGGGCAGACCTGCCTGGCCTCCCAGAGCGCGGAGCCCGTCTTCACGCCCCGCCTTTTCGCAGCATAATTCGCGGTCAGGACAATTCCGTGCCGCTCTTCCGGATCTCCTCCCACGGCAAGAGGCCGGCCGGCATATTCGGGATGATAAAGCATCTCCACACTGGCATAAAAACAGTTGCAGTCACTGTGCAAAATGACGCGGTCGCTCATGACGCTCTCCTTCCCGTCTGTCTTCTCCTGAAGGAATTCTCTCTTCTGCTTCCTGCTGATGAAATGTTTCTCTTGTAACAGAGAAGCCGGTTAAAGGGAGCGGCAGCAGATGCCGGACAGCCAGAATCTGCTTGACAGAGGGGATATTTCAGGGGTAATATGGAGGAAATTCAATTTCCTCTGTGCGTCCGATTATACGCCATGCAGCAGGGAAGGTCAAGAGAAACGGAAATTTATTTTCCTCTTTGTTTCCTCTTCATTTCCTCTCCTGTTGCCGCATTCGGAATATCATGCGCAGCAGGAAGCCGGAGCTGCCGCCAGGCGGCAGAACAGGGAGCGGACAGATATGACATTTGGCGAGAAGGTAAGAAATCTGAGACAGAAATGCGGACTTTCCCAGGAACAGCTTGCGGAGAAAACGGGGGTCACGAAGAGAACCGTCCGCGGATGGGAGACCGAAAGCCGCTATCCACGGCGCATGGAGATCTATGACAGCCTGGCTCAGGCTCTCGGCTGCAGTACAGAGTACCTGCGCGGAGAGCAGGAGGCCTTCTACACAAAAGCCTCTGAAGAGTACGGCTCACGGGGAATGCGGCAGGCGCAGGAATTTCTGGAGGACGCGCAGGCCATGTTCGCCGGCGGGGATCTCTCGCCGGAGGACATCGATATGGTCGGCCGTCATTTTATGGAGATGTTCTGGGAAGCCAAGGAAAACGCGCGGAAATACACCCCGAAAAAGTACCGGAAGACTTCGGACTCCGGAGATGATGCCGCCTCTTCCGAAGAGAGCTGAGGCGGCTTATGAACAGTGATTATATCTTCCGCGAAACGGGGAATCTTGTGCGGAGATTCCGCTCGCGGGACCCGTTTGAGATCATGGAGGCCCTTGGCGTGCGCGTGAAGTGGTATTCCGACCTCGGCCGGACCAAAGGCTTTACGCGTTGCCTGATGCATCTGTGCTTTGTCGGGATGAATGATTCGCTCGGTGAGGCAGACCGGCGGATTGTAGGAGCTCACGAGCTCGGACACATCGTTCTTCACCGGGACATTCTGAAAAGCGGCCCCCTGTTTGACACGGCGGTCTACGACATGAGAAGCCGGACGGAATATGAGGCCAATCTCTTCGCTGCGGATCTTCTTCTCAGTGACGCCGATGTAGACCGGCTGATCCACGAAGAGGATGCCAGCTACGACAAGGTCTGCCGAGCTCTGGGAACCCGCTCGGAGCTTCTCAGCTTCAAATTGTTCAGCATGAAACGGCGCGGCAGCAGCTGCCGGCTGCCGGAAGAATGCGACAGCCGTTTTCTGGCCCGGTGAATCCGGGCCCGGAGGCGAGCCCGGTCAGCGCTCCTTCGGAGCCTGACCGGCGTAAGCTGCTGTGCGGAGCAGTCCCGGTCAACGCTTTTTCGGGGCCTGACCGGCGTAAGCTGCTGTGCGGAACGAGCCCGGTCAGTGCTCCTTCGGGGCCTGACCGGCAAGAAACGTAATGAACTGCTGCGCAGTACGGCCTGAGAATCCGCCGTGCCCGATCTCCCAGGCATTGGCCTGCCGGTGCAGTTCATCTGCCGGCAGATTAATCTGCGGGTACCTGGCCGCAAGCTCATCGATAATCTGCAGGTACTCCTGCGGGCTCGGACGGAAGAATCCGATCTGCACGCCGAACCGATTGGCCAGCGACAGCTTCTCCTGCACAGTGTCGTTGCGGTGAATGTCATCATCCGACGCATCTGCGCGGTCCTTGAAGCTCTCCCGCACCAGATGGCGGCGGTTGGAAGTCGCATAGATCAGCACGTTCTCCGGCTTCGGTTCAAGGCCTCCTTCGATGATCGCCTTCAGATACTTGTACTCCAGCTCCGTATCCTCGAAGGACAGGTCGTCCATATAGATGATAAAGCGGTAATTGCGGTTTTTCACCTCGCTGATCACCCGGGACAGCGAGCGGAACTGGTGCTTGTAGATCTCGATCATCCGAAGGCCCTGCCCGTAATACCGGTTCAGAATGGCCTTGATGCTTGTGGATTTTCCGGTACCGGCGTCGCCGTACAGCAGCACGTTGTTGGCCGCCCGGCCCGCCAGAAAGGCCTCGGTATTGGCGACCAGTTCCTGCTTCTGTCTGTCGTATCCGACCAGATCCTCCAGTTTGAAATCGCCGGTGTTCGTAATGGGAACCAGGAGTTCTCCCTCGTCATCGTTGATCCGGAACGCCTTGTTCAGTCCCAGCTTGCCCACGCCGTATTTCTGATAGAATTCGGTGACTGCCGCATACAGCTCTTCATCGGTCTGCGCGCGCTCCAGATTCTCAGACAGCTCCTGCACCTTCTCGGAGACGCTCTTGTTATAGATCTGCTCTTTTTTCGCGACTGCCTGGAAATGCTCGATCACGGTAAAGCAGTTGATTCCGAGCGCTTTCTCCAGCGGCGAGAAATCATAATCAAACAGTTCCTTGAAAATCCGCAGATCGTTCATCGCGAAGAGATTGACGCTGCCGTCGTTGGCTCCTACCTTCTCGGAAACCAGCGTAAATGGCGTTTCCGTCGTTGCCAGCAGGAACGCGAGGTAATTGTGCCAGAGATTTTTGTCAAAGCCATATCTTGTTGCCAGATCCAGCAGGCGGTGAATTTCCCGCAGGATGTCACTGATGATCTCTGTCTGGCTGTACTCTCCGCCGTCAAACCGGCGGCAGATATCCGCAAGCCGGAGCAGGATGCTGTCCTCCCCGAGATCACTATAGATGATGAGTTTTGACGTATACCGGTACATATCTGATCCTCCCTCACGCTTCTGTTTTTCCCATATAACATGCGCGCCACGCGCATGCCGTTGGGTGAAGTTTACCGCAGAAAGAGGTGCATTTCAAGCCAATGATCCTTTTCCACATGCTGCAGGGGGATGGCGGCCCCGAAGACAGTCCGCTGTGCATGCCGCGGCGCGCATGGCGGATTTCCAAATATTCTGCAGCGCAGCAGACATTCCTCTGCACATGCCGCGGTGCAGATGCTGACAGCATTAAGCCGACGGCCTGAAACTGATGGTCTGAAACTGACGAATTGAATTCCCTTCGGCAGGCAATTTTCCGCATAAAATTTTTAAAGTTTTAACGTGAAATCATGATTTTATCCGCGGCGCGATTTTTGTGCTCCCGCTTCGGTTGACATCATTTTCCCTGCATGCTATAGTTCAGACGTTAGAACCGTTGAATGCGGGCAGAACCGCGCAGCAGAGTGGAGCAGATTTTATGCGGAAACAGATCGCAAAAACTGCATATAGCTGGTATTATTATTACTTTGCCAAGACTTCAACCAATCGAACAGGGGAGTGGCAAAGTACTTTTTGCTGCGCCGGATATTGAATCCTGGCTTTGCATTCATGACAACCGAATCCAAAGCGGTCAAATCAGACGGCGGAGAAGGGAAATGCCTTCTCCGCCGTCTTTTTTTCGGCAGCTTTCTGAGAAAGCCGCCCACCGCTGCACTCAAGCCCCCGGCAGACAGTACGCACCCGCACAGGACGCAGGCTGTCTGCGGACATCATGAAGGAGAACCCGCCATGATCCTCATCGTCAATGGAAAAGCAACAGAAAAACAGATGCACAACCTGCTGAGCTGGATTGACAGTCAGCATCTGCAGGCACACATTTCCAAGGGTGACTATACCACCATCGTCGGACTGGTCGGCGACACCTCTCATCTGGATATCGAACAGATCCGCAGCATCGATATCGTGCAGGACGTCCGCCGCGTCTCCGAGCCGTACAAGAAAGCCAACCGCAAGTTTCATCCAAAGGATACGGTGATCCGGATCAATGATGAGGTCTCCATCGGCGGACCGGATAATTTCACGCTGATGGCGGGACCCTGCTCGGTAGAGAATGAGGAGCAGATCATCGGCATCGCCCGAAGCGTCAAGGCGTCCGGTGCCCAGATTCTCCGCGGCGGCGCGTTCAAGCCCCGCACATCCCCATATTCCTTCCAGGGGCTCGGTGCGGATGGCATCAGGCTGCTTCTCGAGGCGAAGAAGGAGACCGGTCTTCCGATCGTCACCGAGCTCATGAGCATCACGGACCTTCCTCTCTTCGAGGATGTAGACATCATTCAGATCGGCGCCCGCAATATGCAGAACTTCAACCTTCTGAAAGAAGTCGGCAAGACCAACAAGCCGATTCTCTTAAAGCGCGGTCTGGCCAATACGCTGCGCGAACTCCTGATGAGTGCAGAATACATCATGAGCTCCGGCAATGAGAACGTCATCCTCTGCGAGCGCGGCATCCGCACCTTTGAAACGGCTTACCGCAACACGCTGGACGTAACAGCGGTGCCGAAGCTGCATGAGTGCACGCATCTCCCGGTCATCGTCGATCCCAGCCACTCCACCGGTCAGTCCCGGCTCGTCAAGTCGGTGTCGATGGCGGCAGCAGCCTGCGGGGCAAACGGCCTGATCATCGAAGTCCACAAC
>CADBOY010000268.1 GCA_902796405.1 uncultured Lachnospiraceae bacterium
AAGAAATTCCGCGGCGGGAAGCGCAGAGCCAGATTGAGCAGCTGTTAAAGCTTGTCAACCTTGAGGATGTGGCTTACCGGAAGGTGAACAGCTACTCGGGCGGCATGAAGCAGAGACTGCTGCTGGCACAGGCGCTGCTCGGAGACCCGCTGATACTGCTTCTTGACGAGCCGACGGCCGGACTGGACCCGAAGGAGCGGATCCGGATCCGAAACTACATTCACACGCTGGCGGCCAACCGCATTGTTCTGCTCACGACGCATATCGTGAGCGACGTGGAGACCATCGCCGATACGATTCTTCTGATGAAAGATGGCAGGATCGCGGAGTATGACACGATCCCGGAGCTGATAAAGAAGATGCGGGACGAGAACCCGCAGTGCCCGGAATCGCCCACTCTGGAGGATATATACCTCTACTATCTGGACGCGCCGGAAGAAGCCGTGTGAAGCCAGATTCTGCGTATGCAGATGATTTCCGCCACCAGAATGGCGAGAAGAACGGCAAGCCTGACGAGTGCCGGAGTCTCGGCGCGCATCAGGCTGAGACCTAAGCGGCGGCCTTCCACAGCTCCGTACGGGTCAAAGAAAAGGAAGCTCCTCAGGCGGCTGCTCCCCCATATACAAAGGGCGCCGGAAAGAGCCAGACTGATCAGCGTGGCCTGCCGGGTCTTTGTGCACAGAAGAGAGATGAGCAGCGCTCCTTCACCGAGTACCGCAAGCCCCAGAAACCGCAGTCCGAAAAGAAAGACAAGAAACCCTGCTATGGGGATCGGGAAGATGGCGTCTCTCAGCCAGGACAGACTCTGGACCGGCGCCATGATGCCGGTGAAGTGGTACAGGCGGTTCATCTGCAGAAGATCCGGCCCGTGCACGATGACAGGAAGCAGTGCGCAGAACGCCAGCAGGATTTTCTGCGTACGGGCATAGAAAATATGATCTCCACGGCGGCTTAAACGCAGCAGAGGCGCTACCCGGCACTCCGTCTCGCAGGCGTAGACACCGGACTGAAGAAACGTGATGGAAAGGCACAGAAACAGAGCGTAGAGACTGTAGCGCACCGGCGTGGAGCGGTCCCGCCCGATCAGCGCGTCCCAGTCCGACTCTGGCAGGATCCAGACACGAACGCCCCTGTCGGCTTCAAGTATTTGTGCGGCACCGGTCAGCTCCCGCATCCGCTCCAGACAGGAGGAGCGCAGGGCGATTCCGGCATGCCGGTACTGTGCGATATACCAGGTGGTTTCGTCAATCTGGCCGGCTTCGTATTTTTTCTGCCGGTCAGCATATTCCGCTTCTCCCTCCTGTACGGCGGCGTTTTCGGAGGCCATCCAGGAGGAGACGGCATCAGAATCCCAGACGCCTGTCAGCTGCCGTTCCGTCTGGGAGAGAAGATTTTCAACCGGTTCCCGGTACGGGACCACCTGAGGCAGGAGACGGAGTGTCAGGAAGAAAAGGACGATGAGGAGGACCGCTCCGCCCCGTATCTTAAGTGCCTTGTGGACATCCATGCCCCAGGCCGGCATCCGTTGAAAGAAGCGGTCGGACAGATGTGCGAGCTGTCCGCTGAGTTTCAGAAGCGCGGAACTTCGGTCCGCCGGATGCTTTTTTTCATACAGCCTCCAGATCGCGGAGAACGACGCGGCGCAGAAGATGACGCCCGCCGCCTCACAGGCAGATCTGACAGATACCGGGAATCCGAAGAAATTCAGATTGACATAGAGCCGGATAGGGTTGAATGTCAGGAGTCCCTGAAACAGGTTTACATAGTACAGCCAGTTCAGAGCGCTCTGGACCGGAATCAGCTGATATGCCGTGTATTCCAGTCCGAAAAAAATGGCGAGAAAACCGACGGCCGCCGGAAAGAAACTGCAGCTTTCCAGAATCAGCCAGGCAGCGAGCGCGCAGACAAGAAGCGCGGCGTATTTCATGAGCAGTGCCTGCACGAGAAATGCGCGGACCGTCATCCGGGAAGCGATCTGCTGAAGTGGCGCGACGGACTGCACGGCAGCCTGAAGCTGCGGCATCCCGTAGAGATGACAGGCATACAGCCATTCCGATGCATACAGAGCCGCGGTGATGATCAGGACATACATGGCCAGAGCGGACAGCCGTGAGAAAAACAGCCTGCTCCGTCCGCCCGGCGCGGCGTGCTC
>CADBOY010000269.1 GCA_902796405.1 uncultured Lachnospiraceae bacterium
CGCAATCGTCTTCAGCGCGGCATCCAGTTGCTCCCCGCAGTCACAGCGAAGCGACCCCAGCACATCGCCGGTCAGGCACTCCGAGTGCACCCGGCACAGAACCGGCTCGCCGTTCGCCACATCGCCCATGGTCAGGGCAATGTGATGCTCGCCGTTCAGCTTGTTGACGTATCCGTAGATCTCGAAGCTGCCGTACTTGGTCGGCAGGACAGCCTCCGCGGCCTTTTCCACGAGGCTCTCGGTCTTCAGGCGGTAGCGGACAATGTCGGCGACCGTGATTACGGTGAGGCCCCACTTCTCGGCGTGCTCCAGAAGCTCCGTCGTGCGCATCATCGTGCCGTCCTCGCGCATGATCTCACAGCACAGGCCGCACGGCTTAAGGCCGGCAATCTTCAGCAGATCCACGGTTGCCTCGGTGTGTCCAGTGCGCTTGAGGACCCCTCCCTCCCGCGCCTGCAGCGGAAACATGTGTCCCGGCCGGCGGAAGTCGCGCGGCTTCGCATCCGGATCCACGCACTTAATCGCCGTATAGGACCGCTCCGCCGCGGATATGCCGGTGGTCGTATTGACATGGTCGATGGATACGGTAAATGCCGTCGAATGATTGTCGGTGTTGTTGTCCACCATCTGCGGAAGATCCAGCTTCTCGCAGTACTCCCGGCTCATCGGCATGCAGATCAGCCCCCTGGCATTCGTCGCCATGAAGTTGACGTTCTCCTGCGTCGCATGCTCCGCCGCACAGATCAGATCGCCCTCATTTTCCCGGTCCGGGTCATCAATTACGAGAATCAGCTTGCCGTCCGCAAGGTCCCGACATGCCTCCTCCACTGTTCCCAGTTTCTTCATCGCACTGCTCCTTTAATTTCAACCTTTGTCTTAACGGAAGATCCAAGTGAATCTCAGAACCCAAATTTTCGCAGAAACTCCTCGGTCAGACCGCTGGGGTCCGCGGCGGACGTCTTCTCCGCAGGTGTCTCCTCCCGCGGCTGCATCAGCTTCTCCACGTATTTCCCGATCACATCGCACTCCAGATTGACCACACTTCCCTGCCGGCAGTCGGCCAGATTCGTCTCCTCCTGCGTGTGCGGGATGATCGACACGGCGAAGTCGTGATCCGTAACTCTCGCTACAGTCAGGCTGATTCCGTTGATGGCGATCGAGCCCTTTTCCACGATATAGCGCAGGATGCCCGGCCCGGCCGCGACCGTATACCAGACCGCGTTGTCGTCCCGGCGGATGCCGGTCACTCGCCCGGTCCCGTCGATGTGTCCGGCGACGATATGTCCACCGAACCGTCCGTCCGCCGGCATTGCGCGTTCCAGATTGACCCGGGTGCCGGGCTTCGCCTCCGACAGAGCGCTGCGCTCCAGTGTCTCGGACATCACATCCGCGGTAAATGAATCTTTCCCCATGGAGGTCACGGTCAGGCAGACGCCGCTGACCGCGATGCTGTCGCCGATCTTCGTGCCGTCAAGTACCCTGCGGCAGCCGATCGTAAGCACTGCGGAATGCGCGCCGCGGCTGATCCATCGGATCTCTCCGATCTCTTCGATAATTCCGGTAAACGTCTTCGCACCTCCATTCACTTATGACTGAGATATCCGGAGAGGCACCAGTCCTCTCCCAGGCGGAGAATCTCCACATCATGTAGCGCCGCGGCATCTGCCATCTTCCGGATTCCGGCGCCTTCCACCGGCGAGGGCGCATCAGCACCGCCCACCATTTTCGGAGCGATGTAGGCATACACCTTATCGACGATCCCCGCCGCAAGCGCCGCTGCATGCATCCTGCCGCCGCCTTCCATCAGTACGCTGTCGATCTCCCGGCGGTGCAGCTCCTGCATGAGCTCCGCCAGGTCCGTCATTTCCTCTCCGCCTGTCACGATCACGGTAACGCCGGCCGCCTCGAGAGCCCGCTTCTTCTCAGGATCCCAGCCGGCTGCCGCACAGGCGGCAATCACCGGGATCTCGCCGGCCGTCTGCACGAGCCGGCTCTCCAGTGGCAGCCGGAGCCGGGAATCACAGACCACGCGGACTGGATTTCTTCTTCCGGGGATCCGGCAGTTTAACATCGGATCATCCGCAAGAACCGTGCCGATTCCTGCCATAATCGACCGGTAGTACCCGCGAAGTTCATGCACATGCCGCCTTGCTGCTTCGCCGGTTACCCACCGGGAATCTCCTCCCGCGCAGGCGATCTTGCCGTCCAGCGTCATCGCGTACTTCATGACGCCGAATGGGCGGTTTTTCTCCATATAGTGGAAGAACACCTCATTCTGCCTGCGGCATTCCTCCGCCAGGATCCCCGTCTCCACCGGAATCCCGTGATCCCGAAGAATCTGAACGCCCTTTCCCGCGACCAGAGGATTGGAATCCATCGCGCCGACATAGACATGTCTGATCTTCTTCTCGATGATGATATCCGTGCACGGCGGCGTCTTGCCGTAGTGACAGCATGGCTCGAGCGTGACATACAGGTCCGCGTCCGCCGGATCCTCCGCGCAGTAGGTCAGCGCGTTTCGCTCCGCGTGAAACTCACCGCACCGGTGATGATAGTCCTCGGAGATGATTCTTCCCTCCTTGACGACGACACAGCCGACCATCGGATTGGGGGAAGTCCAGCCTCGCCCCTGCTCCGCCAGCTCCAGTGCACGCCGCATATAGCGAATTTTATCTTCCAAGTCTCCACTTCCTTTCCCGCTTCATTCCGATCTTCCGCGGCAGATGATCCGTACTTCCCATGCGAGGCAGACCTGTCAGTGAACTCCCTTATGGAGAGCGGTATCTCTCTGCCCATGCGAGGCAGACCAATCTACGCACTGCCCCAGAAGGATCCGGATCGTCCAGAAGAACAAAACCCCCGGACAACTGCCCGGGGGTGAATCTGCGAAATATTCTCTGCTTTCGCAGAGATCCGCCATCTTCTTTCATCCAGACTGTCACTGTCGGCCCCGGACTTGCTCTCGCTCACCGGATCTGCGCTCTCGCGCTCGCGGGCTGTACCGCCGATAGGGAATTGCACCCAACCCCGAAGATCTTATATATTTTTATTCATTGTACGCCGCATTCCGGCGAAAAGTCAAGGAGTCATATTATGTTATTATTTATAACATTAATTTTTAGCATTTATCTTTACAAGATCTCTGCATTTGCTATAATACCAATGTTTCCATGGAATTCAGCATGTTTGATATGTTATTATTAATAACATTTAGGAGACGATATGAAATCATTCTCCCAGAATCTCATGATCTCGCAGATCACCTCTGCTCGCAAAGCCAGGAATATGACCCAGCAGAAGCTGGCCGATGCCGCCCAGATGAACCGCGGCATGATCATCCGGCTGGAGACTGGCGACTATATGCCTTCCCTCGAGCAGCTGGGCAAGATCTGCGCTGCACTGGATCTGGATCCAACCAGCTTCTATATCAATAACAGCGCCAGCACGAAGCTTCCCAAAGCATCTCCGCGGAATATCGCCGTAGCGGGAACCGGCTACGTCGGCCTTTCCATCGCCACGCTTCTCTCCCAGCATAATCACGTGACTGCCGTTGATATCATCCCGGAGAAGGTGGAGAAAATCAACCAGAGAATCTCGCCGATTCAGGATGAATATATCGAGAAATACCTGGCAGAGAAGGATCTGGATCTCACCGCTACGCTCGACGCGGAAAGCGCCTACAAAGACGCCGATTTCGTCGTCATCGCCACTCCGACCAACTATGACAGCACCAGGAACTATTTTGATACTTCCGCCGTGGAGGCGGTCATCGATCTGGTGATGAAGGTGAATCCGAACGCCATCATGGTCATCAAATCCACGATCCCCGTCGGCTAC
>CADBOY010000270.1 GCA_902796405.1 uncultured Lachnospiraceae bacterium
GATTGTAAATAGTCCGGACCCTCGTTGTCAACTGCGATGCCGAATATCACGTCCACAGGAATCAGCAGCCGTCTGAAGCAAACATGGAAATAACCATCTCCTGTATTTCCCCGGCGATGCTCCCGGCGGGACGGTTTCCGTCGATTATGGCAATCTTCTCCTCTCCGTGCAGCCTCCGAATCGCCTCGAAGAACTTCTCTCTGGTGGCTGCCAGCCGGTCGCGCTTTTCAAACAGTTCGGTCGATGTGCGACCATTGGCAATCCGGTTCATTGCCGTTTCCGGAGTGACATCGATAAAAATCGTGAGGTCCGGCCGTAGCAGATCCATGCACGGCCGGTTCATGGCGATCACGGTCTCCATCGGCAGATCCACGCTCTGATAAGCCAGGCTGGACAGATAATACCGGTCCGACAGGATCGTGGTTCCCTCTGCTATGCGCGGGAGCAGTCCTTCCTTCTCCCGCGTCAGGTGATCCAGGCGGTCCGCCGCGAACAGCGGCGCAAAGACGCGCGGATCCGCCTTCCGCTGTCCGGTCAGATAGCTCCGGAGCAGGCGCCCGATATCCCCTTCGGACGGTTCTGCCGTCGGGTACACCGGAATCTCTCTCCGGCGGAGCGCATCAGCCAGCATGGCAAGCTGCGTACTCTTCCCGGATCCATCAATTCCTTCAAATACCAGAAAATGGCCACGGCGGTTTACGTTCCTTTTACTGTCCTGTTGCTTTGTCATGTGTTCCTCCCTCTGCGGCAGCCAGGTACGCAGATGTCCCGGTCCAGTGCAGACGTCAGGCCGGCGCCTCCCTCTGCGGCAGCCGTGCTCACAGACCGCCGGATACAGCAGGAGCTCCCTTCCGGGAGCTCCCTGTCTCTTTACGACTCGGCCAGATTGCCGGTGTAAAGCTGATAATATCTTCCCTTCTGCGCGATCAGATCATCGTGGCTGCCGCGCTCGATGATGCGGCCCTGTTCAAGAACCATGATACAGTCGCTGTTGCGGACCGTGGACAGACGATGCGCGATCACGAAGGTCGTTCTGCCGCTCATCAGGTGGTCCATGCCGTTCTGGCCGATCTTCTCGGTCCGGGTATCAATCGAGCTCGTCGCTTCATCCAGGATCAGAACCGGCGGGTCGGCGATGGCCGCACGCGCGATGGCAAGCAGCTGACGCTGTCCCTGGCTGAGGTTTGCGCCATCTCCCTTGAGCATCGTGTCGTAGCCATCGGGCAGCCGGCGGATGAATCCGTCGGCGTTGGCGAGCTTTGCCGCCTGGATCACATCCTCATCGGAGGCATCCAGCCTTCCGTACCGGATATTCTCCCGCACCGTCCCGGTGAACAGATGCGTATCCTGCAGAACAATGCCAAGAGAACGCCGCAGATCGAATTTGCGGATGCTCTTGATGTCCAGTCCGTCGTAGGTGATGGTTCCGGACTGAATATCATAGAACCGGTTGATCAGATTGGTGATGGTCGTCTTTCCGGCTCCGGTAGAACCGACAAAGGCAATCTTCTGCCCTGGCTCCGCATACAGATTCACATCGTGCAGTACGGTCTTTCTCGGGTCATATCCGAAATCCACATGTTCGAATACCACATGGCCGCGCAGCGGAACCAGCTCTCCTTCCGGCCCCGTGACTCCGTGCCGCATCCAGGCCCACTGATCGGTACGGCTGTCGCTCTCGACCAGCCGGCCATTCTCTTCTCTGGTGCAGACGAGCGTGATCGTTCCTTCATCATCCTCCGGTTTCTCATCCAGCAGCCGGCAGATTCTCTCAAATCCAGCCAGTGCCATGACGATCGAGTTCATCTGCTGGGAGATCTGCTGAATCGGCTGGCTGAGTCCCCGGTTAAAAGCCAGGAAACTGGCAAGCCCTCCGAGCGTAAAGCCCCAGAATCCGTTCAACGCCATGACGCCGCCGATCACCGCCGAAATAACATAGCCGACATTGTTCAGCTGCGCATTGATCGGTCCGAGAATATTGGAGAATGCATTTGCCCGGTCGGCGCTGTGATACAGCGCATCATTAAGGCGGTTGAACTGCTCGATGGCTTCTTCCTCATGGCAGAAGACCTTGACCACCTTCTGGCCGGAGATCATCTCTTCGATGTTACCATTGACTGCCGCGAGGTCCCTCTGCTGAGAGACAAAATAGCGTCCGCTGATCCCGGCGAATTTTCCGGACAGGAATGTCATAAAGGCAACCATGGCGAGCGCAATGAAGGTCAGCGGCACATTCAGAATCAGCATGCTGATCACGATGGCGCCAACATTCAGAATGCTGTTGAACAGCTGCGGAATGCTCTGACTGATCATCTGCCGCAGCGTGTCTGTATCATTCGTGTACGTTGACATGATGTCTCCGTGCGCGTTCTGATCGAAATACCGGATCGGCAGGCTTTCCATGTGGTCGAACATGTCATCCCGGATTCTCCGCAGCATTCCCTGCGACACAAAGACCATGATCCGCTGATAGACGAAGGTCGCCACAACTCCCACGGCATAAAAAACGGCCACGCGCGTAATTGCCCGTGCCAGTCCGCTGAAGTCCTGGCTGCCGCTTTTAAGCATCGGCATGATGTAGCTGTCAATCAGCGTCTGGGTGAATAAGGTTCCCTGCGTGATCGAGAGGACACTGACGGCAATACAGACCAGGACGATAACCATCGGAATCCCGTAATAATGAAAGATCAGGTCGACCAGACGCTTCAGGAGCTTCCCGGGATTATCGACGTGGGGTTTCGGCCCTCTGGTGCGCGGGCCGCCCTTCATGGCTCTTACTTTCTCATCTGCCATCAGCTCTCACCTCCCGGCTGGTCAAAGTCTCCGCCGCCGCTGGTCTGTGACTCATAGACCTCGCGGTAAATCCGGTTGCCCGCAAGCAGCTCTTCATGTGTGCCGAAACCACTCACGGTTCCATTGTCCAGGACGAGAATCCGGTCCGCATCCTGGACGCTGCTCACACGCTGTGCGATGATGAATTTGGTCATATTCGGAATCTCTTCCCGGAATGCGGCGCGGATCTTCGCATCGGTTGCCGTGTCGACCGCACTCGTGGAGTCATCCAGAATCAATACCTTCGGCTTCTTCAGCAGAGCGCGCGCGATACAGAGTCTCTGCTTCTGTCCGCCGGATACATTGCTGCCGCCCTGCTCAATCCATGTGTTATATCCATCCGGCAATCTCTGAATGAATTCATCAGCACAGGCGAGTTCGCAGGCGTGACGGCACTCCTCGTCAGTCGCATTTTTGTCTCCCCAGCGGAGATTGTCATAGATGGTACCGGAGAACAGAACATTTTTCTGCAGAACAACGGCAACTCCATTCCGGAGGGTCTCCAGGTCATAGGAACGCACATCCTTGCCGCCCACTTTCACGTCACCATCATTCACGTCATAGAGCCGGCTGATCAGATTGACCAGCGTGGTCTTCGCGCTTCCTGTTCCTCCGATAATGCCGATCGTCTCTCCGGACTTCACATGGAGGTCAATATCCTGAAGCACATTTTCCTCGCCGTCCTCCCGGTAGCGGAAATTCACATGATCAAAATCCACTCTGCCGTCCGGGATGTCATAATCCGGGTGTTCCGGATTCGTCAGGCTGCTCTTCTCATTCAGCACTTCGGCGATTCGCTGCACACTGGCGGCGCTCATCGTCACCATGACGAAGATGAAGGACATCATCATCAGACTGCCTAGGATCGTCATGCAGTAGGTCAGCATGGACATCAGCTCACCGGTCGTGAGCGTATTCTGAACGATCATATGCGCGCCGATCCAGCTGATCAGGAGAACGCAGATGTCCACCGTGAACACCATGACCGGCATATTCAGGGACAGGCGTTTTTCGGCTTTCACGAACATCCGGTATACATTCGCGCTGGC
>CADBOY010000271.1 GCA_902796405.1 uncultured Lachnospiraceae bacterium
GTGCGGAACACCTGGGTGAAATGCATTTCCTGCCGCTTGTCGACGACATAGAGCACTTCATCCGGATGATAATCCTGTTCACGCTGGACGAGGGTAGCAAGGTCCGTTGTTGCGTAAAGAGACGCACCGTCGGACTTGCGGATGATGCAGGGAGGAACCTCCTTAGCGTCATTTTCCTCTGCCACATCTACGACGAGCGCGCCCTGGCTCTCGTGAAGAAGTCCCTGCCGCTGCATATCCTCGATCATATCGGGGATGTATTTCTGGGCATCGCTCTCGCCCTTCCAGACGTCGAAATGGACATCCAGCCGGTCGTAATTCTTCTTCAGGTCGGCGACGGACACATTCAGAATGTGATGGAAGAGCGCGGTGCAGCCGGGGTCGCCGTGCTGCAGGCGGTATGTCGCATCGTGTGCCTTCTTCGCGAAATCTTCGTCTGTCTTGGACTTTTTACTGGCGGTCGGATAGATTTCTTCGAGGTCTGAGATGGTAAATGGCGGCTCTTCGGGGTAGGCTCCCTGGTGGTCAGCGTCGAAGTACGGAAGCTCGGGATGGCGCGCCTTAAGTTCGGCGATGATCAAACCCATCTGAAGTCCCCAGTCGCCGAGATGAATATCTCCGATGACGTGATATCCGCAGAAGCGGTAGAGCCGCTTCAGGCTCTCACCGATGATAGCGGCGCGCAGGTGTCCGACGTGAAGCGGTTTCGCCACGTTCGGTCCGCCGTAGTCGAGCACGGCGGTTTTCCCAGCTCCGACCATATCGGCACCCAGGTGCTCATCGCCGGCCATCTTTGCCAGATACCAGGCGACGAAGGAGGGCTTCAGGGTAATATTGAGGAACCCAGGGCGCACCGCCTCCAGCTTCTCAAACAGCGGGCTGTTCGGAATCTGCGCGAGGACTTCCTGTGCGATCTGAAGCGGCGCCTTATGATACTTCTTTGCTCCGGCCATAGCGCCGTTACACTGGTATTCACAAAGATCCGGACGGTTCGAGAGGACGACGCGCGCGAGTGAGGCGTCGTATCCGCAGGCGGTAAAACCGGGTGCGAGCTCATCCTGGATCAGTTCAATCAGAGTTTTCATGATCTCCTCCTGATGCGTACGGTTTTCTTCGGCGAAGCGGCAGCCGCGCCGGATGAAACGGACTCAAAATACAGTGAGAACAATTGTAACGCGGGGGAGTGCAAAAAGCAAGGCAGGCCGCCGTGCACGGCGTTTCCCTTCTTAAAAATATCTTCCGTTTTTCTTGTGGCCTTTTTCCTTGTCTGTATGATTCTCCGTGATAAGATTTAAGCGTACTATCACAGATAGTACAGATGAGACCGCGGATTCCAAAAGAGAGCACCGCGGTCCGCGGAAATATTGCAGTAGAAGACAGAACAGAAAGCGAGGTGACGGCGGATGTATCAGATTGATGCCATGAGCCGTGAACCGATGTATGAACAGCTGATGGGGCAGATTGAGCACTATATTCTCCGCAAGGTTCTGATGCCGGGGCAGAAACTGCCATCCATTCGCAGCTTGTCGGCTACGCTTGCCCTGAATCCTAACACGATTCAGAAGACCTACATGGAACTGGAACGGCGCGGAGTGATCCTGGCGGTGCCGGGACGGGGGTATTTCGTCAGCCAGAAAGCGGTTCGCCGGATCGGAGAGCGAAAGCGCCAGAATATGGGCCGCCTGACAGAGGAAATTCACGAATGCGCCCTGGCGGGGATCGAGAAAAATGATGTGATGGCATGCGTGGACCGTGCCTACCAGCCGGAGCAGATCCAGGATGAGCCGGCAGAAGACGGGGGTGATAACTTATGATCGCAGTAGAAAAACTGGTAAAGAGATTCGGCGATTTTACCGCCCTCGGTGGAATTCACTGCCATATATCAGAGGGATGCATATACGGACTTGTCGGCTCGAACGGAGCCGGGAAGTCGACGTTCCTGCGCCTCTTGTCCGGAATCTATCGTCCGGACCAAGGCACCATTGAGATTGATGGTCAGCCCGTCTATGACAATCCGGTGATTAAAGATCATATCGTCATGGTACCGGATGAACTCTATTTCCTCGGCGGCGCATCGATGAACCGCATGATGAAGCTGTATGAAGCTGTCTATCCCCGGTTTGACCGGAAGCGGTTCAGCTATCTGACGAAGATCTTTGAACTGAATCCTTCGGTGTCGACCAGCAATTTCTCCAAGGGGATGAGGCGCCAGGCCGCGCTGATTCTGGCGCTGTCCTGCCGCCCGAAATACATGTTCTTCGATGAGACGTTTGATGGCCTGGATCCGGTCATGAGAAACCTGGTCAAGACTCTGGTAATGCAGGACGTTCTTGAGAACAAGGCAACCGCGATCATCACGTCCCACTCTCTCCGGGAGCTGGAGGACACCTGTGATCAGCTGGCCATGCTGCACCGGGGAGGAATCGTACTGGAGAGCGACGTGATGAATCTGAAGACTTCTTTGCTGAAGGTTCAGGTCGCGTTCCCAGACGATTTTGGACAGGACCGGTTCCGGGGAACCGAAATCCTGCACTACGAGAAGCGCGGTTCGGTTGCCACCATGATTGTCCGCGGCGACAAGCACGCGGTCAAGGAGCAGTTCGCAGCGCTGAATCCTCTGATTCTGGACATTCTGCCGCTGTCTCTGGAAGAGGTTTTCACCTATGAGCTTCAGGCAAGGGGGTATCATTTTGATGCAAATGGCTACGATTTTGAGGCGGAGGAGGTGAGATGATGAACAAGAATCCGCAGCGCAGAGATAAACGGAAGGAATCCCAGGGGGAACGCCGCAGGACCATCTTTGACCGGAGA
>CADBOY010000272.1 GCA_902796405.1 uncultured Lachnospiraceae bacterium
TGTGATACTTCGGATTCTCGGTGATATCACGGCTTCCGGTGCTACATACCAGTGTCTGGAGTTTGCCGGCAGCACAGTCCGGCAGATGTCTGTGGCGAGCCGTATGACCATGTCCAACATGGCCATTGAGTGCGGCGCGAAATGTGCTGTGTTCACGCCGGACGAGAAGACAGCGGAGTACTGCGGCATTCCGCTGACGGAACGGGAAACGCAGATTGCCGGGGATCCTGACGCACATTATGAGCGTGTCCTGAATTACCGGGCGGAGGATCTGGTTCCTGTCATGGCATGTCCGTCTCAGGTGGATAACATCCATCCGGTTAGTGAACTGGCTGGAACGAAGATCGATCAGGTGTTCATCGGATCCTGTACCAATGGCAGGCTGGAAGATCTGCACCGTGCAGCCGCCATTCTGAAAGGAAAGAAGGCTGCTCCGTTTGTCCGGCTGATTGTAACACCGGCCAGCCGGAAGATCTACCGGGAAGCTCTTGCCGATGGGACACTGGGAATCCTCGCCGAAGCCGGAGCGGTGATCACGCATCCTGCCTGCGGCCTGTGCTGCGGCAGAACCGGCGGAATCCTGACCGACGGTGAGCGGGTCGTCGCGACCAACAACCGGAATTTCCTGGGACGTATGGGAACACCGAAGGTACAGATTTATCTTGCCTCACCGGCGGTGGCGGCGGCGAGCGCGCTGACCGGAGAGATCACCGTGCCGGATGACGGAGTGCAATAAATGGCCATGCGGCCTTCTGGAAGCAGCAGATGCCTTCAAAATACTGTAAAGAAAAAATACTTGACATCTGCCATGGCTTCCTTTATGATAGCCAAGGTGAATGCGCATGGATAAGATTCTGGAACAATCTCTGCTGTATGATTTTTATGGAGATCTTCTGACGGATCATCAGAAGGAGATCTATGAGGATGTTGTGTTCCATGATCTGTCGCTTTCCGAGGCAGCAGCCACGCACGGCATCACAAGACAGGGCGTTCACGATCTCATCCGCCGGTGCAATGAGACATTGCACGACTATGAGGAGAAGCTCGGGCTTGTCCGGAAGTTCGAAGAGACGAAGAAGCTGGTTGCCAGGATTCACGACCTAGCGGAGCAGTTTGAACAGACCCGCGATCCTGGCTGCGTGAGGGAGATCGAAAGAATCTCCCGGGAAATAGGAGAGTTGTGATTTGGCATTTGAGAGTCTTTCCGAGAAGCTGCAGAATGTATTCCGGAACCTCAGAGGAAAAGGCCGGCTGACCGAGGCGGATGTCAAGGCCGCGCTCAAGGAAGTCAAGATGGCTCTTCTTGAGGCCGACGTCAACTACAAGGTCGTAAAGCAGTTTACCAGGAACGTGGAGGAGCGGGCCGTCGGCCAGGATGTCATGAACAGCCTGACTCCGGGACAGACCGTTATCAAGATCGTCAATGAAGAACTGGTGAAGATGATGGGCTCCGAGACGACGGAGCTGAAGCTGCTTCCCCAGAATGAGATCACGGTGATCATGATGGCCGGTCTCCAGGGCGCCGGCAAGACCACAACCGCTGCGAAGATCGCAGCAAAACTGAAGGCGAAGGGAAGAAAACCGCTTCTGGTTGCCTGTGACGTATATCGACCGGCTGCGATCCGGCAGCTTCAGGTCAACGGAGAAAAGGTCGGAGTTCCGGTCTTCTCGATGGGCGATCAGAATTCACCGGTGAATATCGCGAAGGCAGCGGTGGAGCACGCCCAGAAGAATGCTCAGAATGTGGTGATCATCGATACCGCCGGCCGGCTTCATATTGACGAGAATATGATGCAGGAGCTTGCGGATATCAAGGCCAGTGTGGATGTGGCACAGACAATCCTGGTTGTGGATGCTATGACGGGTCAGGATGCGGTGAATGTCGCGAAGACATTTAACGAGAAGGTCGGCATCGACGGCATCATCGTGACCAAGCTCGACGGCGATACCCGAGGCGGAGCGGCTCTCTCAATCCGCGCGGTCACCGGGAAACCGATTCTGTTCGTCGGTATGGGGGAAAAGCTGGAGGATCTGCAGCAGTTCTATCCGGACCGCATGGCGTCAAGAATTCTCGGTATGGGTGATGTCCTGTCACTGATTGAGAAGGCACAGAACAATATTGATGAAGATAAAGCCCGTGAGATGGAGAAAAAGCTCCGCAAGGCGGACTTTGATTTCAATGATTTCCTGGATCAGTTCGCGCAGCTGCGCAAGATGGGTTCGCTCAGCGATATCATGGGAATGATCCCTGGAATGAGCGGAAAGATCAAGGATGAGGACATGCCGGATGACAAATCCATTCGCCGCGTGGAATCCATCATCTACTCCATGACTGCCCAGGAGCGGAGCCATCCGGATATCATCAACATGAGCCGGAAGCAGCGTATCGCCAGAGGCGCCGGTGTGGATATCGCGGAGGTTAACCGGCTGATGAAGCAGTTTGATCAGAGCCGGAAGCTGATGAAGCAGATGTCCGGCATGATGGGACGAAAGGGCCGGCGCGGCCGGGGAGGCTTTGGCGGACTGTTCGGCGGAAAAGGTTCCGGCGGATTTCCGTTCCGCTGACCGAGGAAAGATTGGTCAGGCCTGGCGGGGTATTCCGGCCGGTCGTTTCACAAAGGATACACGATCTTAACAGGATCTGCATCATAAATTCATTATTACAATTCAGAGAGGTATTGATCATGGCAGTAAAGATTCGTTTGACCAGACTGGGCAAGAAGAAAGCACCGAAGTACAGAATCCAGGTAGCGGATTCCCGTTATCCCCGCGATGGCCGTTTCATCGAAGAGATCGGTTTCTATGATCCTACGCAGGAGCCGAGCGTGATCCGCATTGATGAGGAGAAGGCAAAGGCATGGCTGGCTAAGGGTGCAAAACCTACGGAGACCGTTGCAAAGCTGCTCAAGACTGCCGGTATCGATTGAGATTGGCGGGTGCTTGATCGATGAAGGAATTGGTGGAAGTGATTGCCAGATCTCTGGTGAATCATCCCGAAGATGTCGTCGTTACTGAGACGGTGGATGAGAATGGCGAGGTTGTCCTCACTCTCTCCGTCGCAGAAGACGACATGGGAAAGGTCATCGGCAGGCAAGGGCGCATTGCGAAGGCAATTCGCTCCGTGGTGAAGGCCGCGGCTTCTCGCGAGGAGAAGCATGTCACGCTGGACATCCAGTGAACCGGCATTTCAGCTTAAATCAGGTCGGGCTGTAACAACGCTTTCTGCGGGCAGATTGTCTGCGCACCGAGGGCACAGGCGCCGGATCCGGATTTTGCTGAAGAACAGATGGATAACGCGAACAGAGGGCAGACGATCTCCGGAGAGTCTGCCTTCTTTTTCACACTGCGGGTGAAGAGCAGCGGAGCATACATGAGGGGCAGAGAAGCTGCCCGGCTTGCTTTTTACGCTGCCGTCGCAGAGCAGAGCAGTCCCGGTTCTACCGTCTCGGCGAACCGGATGCACAGATGGCGGGACAGGCATGGAACAATTTTTTCAAGTAGGAATCTATACCAACACACATGGGGTGCGCGGCGAGGTCAAGGTGTTTCCCACGACGGATGACCCTGAGCGTTTCCGGAAGCTGAAGCATGTGATCCTTCGGACAAAACAGGGTGATCTGGACCTGAAGGTCGCGTCCGTGCGATTCGCAAAGCAGATGGTACTGATGAAGTTCGCAGGGATTGACAACATCAATGACATTGAGAGGTATAAGGGCTCCGGCCTGTACGTTCCCCGCGAAGAAGCCATTCCCCTGAAGGAGGGGGAGCATTATATTGCGGATATGATCGGCATCCAGGTCTCCTCCGATGAGGGAGAGGATCTGGGAACGCTGACGGAAGTCATACAGACGGGAGCCAACGATGTCTATGTCGTATCAAGGGACGGCAGGGAGCTGCTGATTCCGGCGATCCGCGAGTGCATCCTCCATGTGGATGTCGAGCAGGAGAAGATGATGGTTCACCTGCTCGACGGACTGCGCGATCTGTGACGAAGGGAGCGGAATATGCTGAATTTCGAGGTCATGACGCTGTTTCCGGATTTGGTTCGAAGCGGATGTCAGACAAGCATTCTCGGCCGCGCACAGAATCACGGGTACATTCATGTCGGAGTGACCGACATCCGGGATTATTCCGGGAACCGCAACGGGCGCGTGGATGATTATCCCTATGGCGGCGGCGCTGGCATGGTAATGCAGCCGGGGCCGGTGGTTCGCTGCTTCCGTGATGTGAAAGCGCGGTGCAGCGGCAGTCTGCGGGTGATCTATGTGACCCCGCAGGGGCAGGTATTCCATCAGAAGATGGCCGAAGAATTCGCCAAAGAAGACAATCTGATCTTCCTCTGCGGTCACTATGAGGGAGTGGACGAGAGGGCGCTCGAGGCGATCGTGACGGATTATGTCTCCATCGGCGACTATGTGCTCACCGGCGGCGAACTCCCCGCAATGGTCATGATCGATGCCATCGCCCGGCTGGTTCCCGGCGTCCTGGGCAACCGTGAGTCCGCGGAGTTTGAATCCTTTCACGATAATCTGCTCGAATACCCGCAGTACACCAGGCCGGAGGACTTCGAAGGCAGGAAGGTCCCGGAAATCCTTCTGTCCGGCCATCACGCGAATATCGATCGCTGGCGGAGAGAACAGGAGATTCGGCGGACACTTGAGCGGCGCCCGGATCTTATGGAACAGGCGGACCTGACGGAGGAAGACCGGAGAACGCTGCGGAGGCTGAAGGAAGAGCAGTAAGAAAAGAATGAGCAGAATGGGAATGGGAATAGCCCATCTCATCGCTCATCTGATGGAAAAGAAATCAATTCTTTCGGATAGTGAAAAATTCATTGCGTAGTGCGTAGAATGACAATAAAACTTCAATGCGAAGAATAATAAGAACTCCCTGCTGCGCAGGATGACAATGAAAAACTCTGAAAAACATTTCTTAGAATAAAATTGCTTCTTGCAATCATCAGACAGTTATGCTATGATATTCTGGCGTGTGATTAAGGGCGGTCCTCTGTTACGCGCCGGATGGCGTCCGGCATAAGGTATTAAGAACGCTCGTATTATTAGGAGGAAGCACATGAACGAGATCATCAAGAAGATCGAAGACGCACAGCTCAAGGAAAACGTCGCAGATTTCCGCGTCGGTGATACCGTCCGCGTTTACGCCATCATTCGTGAGGGCAATCGTGAGCGTGTTCAGGTATTCGAAGGAACCGTATTGAAGAGACAGGGCGGTGGTGCAAGAGAAACCTTCACCGTTCGCAAGATCTCCAGCGGCGTAGGCGTGGAAAGAACCTGGCCGGTTCACTCTCCTCGAATTGAAAAGGTAGAAGTGGTTCGCCGCGGCAAGGCAAGACGGGCAAAGCTGAATTATCTCAGAGACCGTGTCGGCAAAGCAGCCAAGGTCAAGGAGATCGTTCGCTGATCAAAATGGATCCTGTGACAGGAGGAAGGGGCAGAACAAGTTCTGCCCCTTTTTTCAAATATTGGAATCAATGATGGCGGAAGACAGCTCACAGAATGACGGATGTCTGCTTGCAGAGTGCGGGAAGACAGCTCACAAGCGGCGGGTGTCGGCTCGTAAAGTCAGGAGGCTGCGATGGCGGGCTTTGGACTGTATCAGGAAAGAAATGAACGGAATATTCTGCTGAAGGCGGCAAACTGGGTGGTAGATATCATTGCGATCGCGGCGCTTGCCATCTTCCTGGTTTCGATGTTCGGCAATACGATGACGGTGAGCGGACGTTCCATGGAGGAAACGCTGAACGCCGGGGACCAGGTCATGCTGAATGAACTGCCGGAGATTTTCTCACCGGTTCATCGCTTTGATGTGGTCTGCTTTGCTCCGGAAAACGGCACGGAGAGAAGGAGCATCAAGAGGATCATCGGCCTGCCGGGTGAGACCGTTCAGATCCGCGGCGGCAAGGTACTGATTGATGGCAGCGAGATCCAGAACCCTTACACAAAAAATATCTCGATCTCCGGCCTGGCAGAAAATCCGATCACCCTTGGTGAGGGGGAGTATTTTGTCCTCGGAGACAATGGAAACAGCAGCGAGGACAGCCGGTTCGTCAATGTGGGCAATGTATCGCGCAGCCGGATTATCGGAAAAGTATGGTTCTGCACTTCGCCGCTCTCGCATCTGGGACCGGTCCGTTGAGGCAGAAAACAGAGGATCAGCCCGCTAAATTTCCGCTGCTTTTCCAGCCGGCAGGCAGGAGCGAGCAGCAGAAGAAACAGGAGATGGGAGAGCAGATATGGCAATGGAGATTCAGTGGTACCCCGGGCATATGACGAAAGCCCGGCGTGCGATGGAAGATAATCTGAAACTGATTGATGTCATCATCGAGCTTGTTGATGCGCGGGCGCCTTTGAGCAGCAGGAACCCGGATATCGATCGGCTCGGCCGGCAGAAATACCGCATGATTCTGATGAATAAGGCGGATCTGGCAGATGAGGCGCTGACGGTACAGTGGGAGAGCTATTTTGAGGAACAAGGACTGACTGCTGTCAGTCTTGACTCCCGGACGCGGCGCAGTATGAAATTCATTCAATCGAAGATCCTGGAAGTTTCGAAGGAAAAGCGGGAGCGGGATCAGCGGCGCGGGATACGGAACCGGCCTGTCCGCGCCATGATCTGCGGCATACCGAACGTCGGGAAGTCGACCTTTATCAACTCCTTTACCGGCAAGGCAAGCACAAAAACCGGCAATAAACCTGGTGTAACCCGGGGAAATCAGTGGATTCGGCTGAGCAGCAGTGTGGAACTGCTGGATACGCCGGGGATCCTCTGGCCGAAGTTTGAAGATCCCGCCGTTGGCGAACGTCTTGCCCTGATTGGGTCGGTCAGCGATGAGATTGTTGATCCGGGTGAGCTGGCCCTGTTCGGAATCAGTCTGCTGAAAGAGCGGTATCCGGACCAGCTCGCCGAGCGCTATCCGGGGGTTGACCTCACAGCGGAA
>CADBOY010000273.1 GCA_902796405.1 uncultured Lachnospiraceae bacterium
CAGCGCGGAAGAAACCGCGACCACCTCCTGGAGGAACGGAACCTCCAGGCAGTTGGCCAGAGTGAGTCCGCCGGAGCCGGTGATGACCGGATGAACGGTGATGTTCCCGAGCTTCTCGCGGGCCTCTGCCAGAAGCCGGCGCAGTGTGCCACGGATATCCGCGTGATGGCGCTGGTAATCCGAGAACATGAGATGGTGAGCGGGATCCAGAATCGCGATCTTAACGGTAGTGGATCCGATATCGATACCTAATGTGTAATCTTTGGAAATCAATGCTGAATCTCCCTGCTGAAACAAGGCGGGACGCGGCAGCCTGCTGCCGGTTCCGCGAGCGCGACGATAAAGTCTGTCACGGTGTGTATCTTATATAGTGAGTCTAGTGAGTCAGGCAGTATTCGCTCCGGCCTGGCCGGATTCCCTCGCGTTGTGCCGGAGGTACGCCATAAGATAATACAATGAAAATATATGGCGCCGGACGCCAGTCAGTGAAATAGCCAAACTATGTTATAGCCTGTTTATATGGAAATGACAAGTGAAGAAATTATAAACAGCCCCGTCGGCATACACTGCGGCCAAATTGTCAGAACAAGACTGGGTGAAAATAAAATTGTGACAAGGAGTAAGAAGAAGCGAACCAGCCTGATCAGACGGTATGAGATGATTTGACAAACAGAAAGCCCCTGCCTATAATGGAAGCGATCTCGCACCTGAGAGCGGGAAAGCATGGCCTGAGGCCGTTTCCCACGGCCAGGCCGCTGAAAGACAAGGAGGCACAGCTGCCGGTGAACTGGATGGACAGACTGGAGCAGAAGATTGGGAAACATCCGATCCATCACCTGATGATTTATCTGATTGTCGCCTATGCGTTCGGATTCCTGATCGATCTCACAAATCCTGGCTTTTATGATAATTTTCTTTCACTCAACGCGCAGACCATTCTGCACGGGCAGGTCTGGCGACTGGTGACATTTCTGATTGCACCTCCCAGCGACAGCATTATCTGGCTGCTTCTCCTCAGCGTCATCTACTATCAGCTGGGAGAACTGCTGGAGCAGCTCTGGGGCGCTTTCCGCTTTAATCTTTACCTCTTCATTGGTGTGCTGGGATGCATCCTCGCCGCATTCATCATCTACGGCGTGTGGGGGCAGGTCTACCTGATCCGGGCGGACAGCCTGTATCTTTCCATGCTGCTTGCACTCTCCATCACCATTCCCGACATGACATTCTACCTGTACTTCGTTCTTCCGATCAAGGCGAAATGGCTGTCGGTCTTCTATGGAATTCTTCTTGTCGTGGAGTTCGCCACCGCGAATGGCCCCGGCAGAGTGGCACTGGTGATGTCCATTCTGAACTTCCTGATCTTCTTCAGTTTCCGCAATCCGGCGGATCGCTTCCATCAGGCTCAGCGAAGAAGAGATTTTGAGCGTGGACAGCAGCCCGGGTGGCAGAGAAGATGGCAGCGCACGAAGACCAGGGAACCCTATGGGAGCTCTGCGGCAGGCGGTACGCAGGGAAATGTCACCAGAATCAATCCTCGCGGTGCGGCAGGCAGCGGGAAAAAACCGATACACCGCTGCGTGGTGTGCGGCCGGACGGAGCTGGATGATCCGAATCTGGAATTCCGCTACTGCTCCAAGTGCGACGGCGGTCTGGAGTACTGCTCGGATCATCTTTATACTCATGTACACGTGAAGAATTCCTCCACGGCCGGCGGGGGCACCTCTCATACGGAAGGCCATAAGTGACTTCTGCATGCAGGCAGTAATCCGAAACCGTCTGCGCCGCGCCGGATCGGAAAAGATGAGGCAGAATGCTGCTGCTCTGAACGGGGCTGAGATACGACCGCTATCCATAGCGCGAATGATATTCTAAGAAATGAGGACACCGAAAGATGGACAAGAGACCGTTTGTGACAAAAGAACAGCTGGATGCGATCATTCAGCAATTCCCCACCCCGTTCCACCTGTATGATGAGAAAGGTATCCGTGAGAATGCCCGCCTCGTCAATCAGGCATTTGCCTGGAACAAAGGATATCATGAGTATTTTGCCGTCAAGGCAACCCCCAATCCCTTTCTGCTTAAGATCCTTCACGAAGAAGGCTGCGGCTGCGACTGCTCTTCGCTGACGGAGCTGATGCTTTCCGAGGCCTGCGGCATCACAGGCCACGACATCATGTTCTCCTCGAATGACACGCCATCGGAGGAGTTCCGGAAGGCATACGATCTTGGCGCGATCATCAATCTGGATGACATCACGCACATTGATCAGCTGGAGAAGACCTGCGGAATTCCCGAGACGATCTGCTGCCGGTTCAACCCGGGCGGTCTGTTCGAGCTCAGCAACGGCATCATGGACAATCCGGGAGATTCCAAGTATGGCATGACCACGGATCAGATGTATGAGGCCTTCCGGATCCTGAAGAAGAAGGGCGCAAAGCACTTCGGCATCCATGCCTTCCTGGCGAGCAATACCGTGACCAATGAGTATTATCCGAAGCTGGCTGGCGTTCTGTTCCGTCTCGCCGTGGATCTGAAGCGGAAGACCGGAGCGGATATCCGCTTCATCAACCTGTCCGGCGGAGTCGGAGTCGCCTATCGACCGGACCAGACGCCGAATGATATCACTGCGATCGGCGAGGGAGTGCGCAAGGTATACGAGCAGATTCTTGTCCCAGCCGGTATGGGAGATGTCGCGCTTTACACGGAGATGGGACGCTTTATGCTGGCTCCCTATGGCGCTCTGATCACCACGGCCATTCACGAGAAGCACATTTACAAGGAATACATCGGAGTCGATGCCTGCGCGGCAGACCTGATGCGTCCGGCGATGTACGGTGCTTACCACCACATCACGGTCATGGGCCGCGAGGATGCGATCTGTGATCACAAGTACGACGTAACCGGTTCCCTCTGCGAGAATAACGATAAATTCGCGGTCGACCGGATGCTTCCGAAGATCGACATGGGCGATGTGCTGTTCATCCACGATGCAGGCGCCCATGGCTATTCCATGGGATATAACTACAATGGTCGTCTGCGTCATGCCGAGATTCTCCTGCAGGAGGACGGCACGCCGAAGATGATCCGCCGGGCGGAGACGCCGCGTGATTACTTCGCCACATTCGATTTTTGTGACATTCTGAAAGATATGAAGTACGACGACTGACTGGTTCTGCACCATCCGTAGACGAAGAGAAACCGGTGCGCTGTAAGCGGCAGCGCCGGTTCCGCGGGGGCAGGATTCCGTTCGGGCGGGAGAGAAGATTCCGCCCGGAGGAAATCCTGTCTTTTTTTCTGTCACGAATGGTCCCGGCGCGTCAGACCAATGCCCGAAGCCGGAGGAACGCTTCCTTGACGGTCTGCTTTCCGTTCACTTATAATCCGGATAGTGCGAATCTTCCGGGAGATCTGCCGCCGGATTATTCCTTGACAGACGGGCAGAACCGGGATATGATGAATGCGAACAAACGTTCGAAACAAGACAATACCGTGAGGGGAGAATACTCCCGCGAACTGGGCTGCCGGACGGGGCGGCGGGATGGAGAGCATGATGGAGAAAGAAGAAAAGCTGAAGGCACTGGATGCTGCCGTGAGTCAGATTGAAAAATCCTATGGAAAGGGCGCCGTGATGCGGCTCGGTGAAGCCGGCGCGGATATGAGCATCGAGACGATCCCGACGGGCTCGCTGAGTCTGGATCTTGCGCTGGGGCTGGGCGGAATCCCGCGCGGTCGGATTATCGAGATCTACGGGCCGGAATCCAGCGGCAAGACGACCGTGGCGCTGCACATGATCGCGGAGGCGCAGAGGCGGGATGGCATCGCCGGCTTTATTGACGCGGAGCATGCGCTGGATCCGGTTTACGCGAAGAATATCGGAGTGGATATTGATAACCTGTACATCTCCCAGCCGGACAGCGGAGAACAGGCTCTTGAGATCTGCGAAACCATGGTGCGCTCTGGCGCGATGGATATCGTCGTCATTGACTCGGTGGCTGCTCTGGTGCCGAAGGCGGAGATCGACGGTGAGATGGGTGACGCGCATGTTGGCCTCCAGGCGAGACTGATGTCGCAGGCCCTCCGCAAGCTGACCGCGGTCATCTCCCGCTCAAACTGTGTCGTAATATTCATCAACCAGCTCCGCGAGAAGGTCGGAGTGATGTTCGGCAATCCGGAGACCACGACCGGAGGACGTGCTCTTAAGTTTTACTCTTCCATCCGGCTGGATGTGCGCCGCCTGGAGGCGCTGAAGCAGGGCGGCGAGGTCGTGGGAAACCATGTCCGCGTCAAGGTGGTGAAGAATAAAGTCGCTCCGCCCTTCCGGGAGGCAGAATTCGACATCATGTTCGGCAAGGGCATCTCGAAGGAGGGCGATATCTTGGATCTTGCCGCGAAGAACAACATCGTCGACAAGAGCGGGGCGTGGTACTCCTACAATGGTCAGAAGATCGGACAGGGGCGCGAGAACACGAAGGAATATCTGAGGAGAAACCCGGCGGTCATGTGGGAGATCGA
Source organism: uncultured Lachnospiraceae bacterium (assembly GCA_902796405.1). Classification (GTDB taxonomy): domain Bacteria; phylum Bacillota; class Clostridia; order Lachnospirales; family Lachnospiraceae; genus UBA3305. The sequence goes on from CADBOY010000273.1 coordinate 4,513, forward strand.
GCAGAAGGTGCGCGCCTTCTACAACCTGCCGCATGAAGAGAAGATACCGAAAGAGCTGATGCAGCAGCCGGCGCCGGAAGAGAACGAAACAGACTGAGGCAGTGCGCCGGATACAAAAGCCCATTTCATTTGCTTCACGCCGTGAAAGGAATTGACACCGCTTTAAAAAAAAGATAGAATCAATATGTTGTATTGAATTCAAAAGACGGCTTCCGGCTCATGTGCGTGAAATCAGCGGAATGCGAATTCGCTCGTCTGAGCAGGGTATGCCGGTTGAATTTCGTGTGTACAATGACAAATGAATAAGGAGGTGCTCCTGTGTATCCTATTGTAATCGCTGTTGTGGTAGCGATCGGTGTCACAGCGGCTGTCACCTGGTTCGCGGCGAATGCATATCGTTCTGGCGTTTACGAGAAGAAGATCGGCAGTGCGGAGGCAAAGTCCAGAGAGATTCTGGAAGAAGCGGGCAGGGAGGCTGAGACAAAGAAACGGGAGGCTCTGCTCGCGGCTCAGGAAGAGAACCTGAAGGCGAAGAACGAACTGGACAAAGAGACCAGGGAGAGACGGGCAGAACTTCAGCGGTCCGAGCGTCGGCTTCTGAACAAAGAGGAAAGCCTCGACAAGAAGATTGATGCCATGGAGCGCAGAGAGAACAGTTTTGCTGCGAAAGAGGAGAAACTGAACCGCAGGACGCAGGAAGCGGACGAGCTGGTTGCGAAACAGCAGCAGGAATTGGAGCGGATTTCCGGACTCACAGCAGATGAGGCGAAGAG
>CADBOY010000274.1 GCA_902796405.1 uncultured Lachnospiraceae bacterium
CACATTGCCGCCGCCGACGACCGCGACATTCTTCGCGTGCATAATCGGAGTGTCGGAACCCTCCTGGAACGCTTTCATCAGGTTATTTCTAGTCAGGAACTCATTGGCAGAGTATACCCCCTTCAGGTTCTCGCCGGGGATATTCATGAAGCGAGGAAGTCCGGCGCCGGTGCCGATGAAGACGGCCTCGAAGCCATAGTCATCCATCAGCTCATCAATCGAAAGAATCCGGCCAATCACCATATCGGTCTCCACCTTCACGCCGAGATCGATCAGGTTATCCACTTCCTTCTGTACGATAGCCTTCGGAAGACGGAACTCCGGAATACCATAGACCAGAACGCCTCCTGCCTTGTGCAGGGCTTCGAAGACCGTTACCTCATATCCCATGCGGGCCAGATCGCCGGCGCAGGTCAGTCCGGCAGGGCCGGCACCCACCACAGCGACCTTGTGGCCGTTCGGGACCGGCTTTGCCGGTTTTTCGGTGTTATGCTCTCTGTGATAGTCAGCGACAAAGCGCTCCAGCCGTCCGATACCAACCGGTTCGCCCTTCTTGCCGCGGACACAGTACTTCTCACACTGATTCTCCTGCGGGCACACACGGCCGCAGACAGCGGGAAGCGAGCTGTCCTGGTTGATGACCTGGAATGCTCCTTCAAAGTCTTCTTCGACTACTTTCTGGATGAACTCCGGAATCTTGATGCTGACGGGACATCCATTCATGCAGGGATGCTTCTTGCAGTTCAGACATCTCTTCGCTTCATCAACCGCCTGTTCCTTCGTATAACCGAGCGCTACCTCGCTGAAATTCTTATTCCGGACATTGGGGTCCTGCTCGGGCATCTTGTTTTTCTCAAGGGACATATTTGCCTTCGCCATGATCACTGTACCTCCTTCTTGAACAGATTGCAGGTCTCCTCGTAGGCATGTCTCTCAAACGGCTTGTACATGCTTCCGCGGCTCATGGCTTCATCAAAGTCCACCTGGTGTCCGTCAAAATCGGGGCCGTCTACACACGCGAACTTCGTCTCGCCGCCGACAGTAAGACGGCATCCGCCGCACATTCCGGTACCGTCGATCATGATCGGGTTCATGGAAACCACTGTCTTCACATTATATTTGGCTGTAGTCAGGCAGACAAACTTCATCATAATCACCGGGCCGATGGCGATGACTTCATCAAACTGCTTCGGATCTTCTGCGAGCAGCTCTTCCAGCGGAACGGTGACAACGCCCTTGCGGCCGTAGGATCCATCATCGGTCATGATAATCAGATTGTCGCTGCACTCTTCAAATTCATCCTTCAGAATAATCAGGTCTTTATTCCGGAAACCAACGATAGTGGTAACCTTTGTTCCCTGCTTGTGCAGTGCCTGGGCGATCGGAAGCGCGATCGCGTTGCCAAGGCCTCCGCCGATTACACAGACGCTCTTCAGGCCTTCCATCTCGGTCGGTCTTCCCAGAGGTCCGACAAAATCAGCGAGGTACTCGCCCTCTTTCTTCTGATTCAGCTTCAGAGTTGTGGCTCCGACGATCTGATAGATGATTGTTACAGAGCCTTCCTTCTCGTCTGTTCCGCCAATGGTGAGCGGAATTCTCTCCCCATCATCGTCTACACGCAGAATGATGAACTGACCGGCTTTCGCTTTTCTGGCAATCAGCGGAGCCTCGATCTTCATCAGTGCCTCTGTCGGATTCAGTTCACGTTTTTCCAGAATCTTGAACATGTACACCCAACCTTTCTTTCACTCTTTGTTTCCGGCCTTCCTCACGGCCACCAAAACATTATAACAAAGTCCCTGTGCTTTGTAAAACAATATCCGGAAATCTATGCCATTTCAGCCAGAATGCAGGATACATAACGCAAAAACCGGAATCGTGCCGCACTTATGCCGCTTTTTTCTGCGGCCGGGCAGGTCCGCCCCGCTTCCGAGTCACTTTCCGTCTCCCATCTCGCGTATCACTTCTTCCGCTACCTCCCACCTGGTCCGCCGTGAGTCCATGGCCCTTTTCTCCAGCATGCGGTGCGCCGACTCCTCCGTCAGTCCGCTTCTTTCGATCAGCAGACATTTGGCGCGGTCCACCAGGCGCGCTTCCTCCAGTTTATGACGCAGTTTCCCGTTTTCCTTCTCCCATTCGAGGAACCGGGCTGACACGGCGGAAGCCACTCGTATCGTCTGTATAAACAGGGCCGGCGACAGCGGTTTGGAGGCGGTGAGAACGCCGAGCGGACCCACCTGTTCACTGACCTCCTCAAATACAGCGCTTCGAATCAGAAGAATCACTCCGGAAGAGGTACTGCGGGCCAGATCCGACGCGAGCTCATGCCCGAATTCATCAGAAAGAGGGGCATTGATCAGGATGAGATCAAACCGACGGCTTGTCACCAGCTGCCTAGCGGCAGCTCCGGTCTTCACAAGCTCCGGTTCAAATAATGCCGTATCCAGAAGGGAAGCCAGAGAACGTGCACTTTTCTCGCCGCTGGATACGATCAGAATACTCTTCTTCTCTGTCATAGCCGTTCTCATCGCTCTCCTTCCTTCTTCTCTCATTCCCCGCTCACGTTCTCTATCTGCGGCGTTTCCGAAGTGCCGCCACAGCAGCAGACGGTATCACTGAGCGGACAAATTCGCTGCTTTCTGCCAGTCCGCAGGCTTCTCCCAGACTTTCCGGCAGCCGCTTCAGCCGGCTCTTCTCTTCATCCGAAAGCTCATACAGATTCCGGCTGACCGGTGCTGGCGGCTCAAGTTTCCTTCTCATGCCGTCCAGTCCAGCCTCGATGATCAGTGCGTAGGCCAGATAGGGATTCGCCATGCAGTCCGCGGAACGCAGCTCAATGCGGTCAAATTCCCCGGTATCCGCCGGAATCCGGATCAGCTGGGAACGGTTCTGGGGTGACCATGTCACGTACCGCGGTGCCTTGAATTCGCCCAGTCTTTCATAGGATTCCGCTGTTGGATTCAGGAAAGCGGTCATCTCACCGATATGATCCAGGATTCCCGCGACGAAATATCTCTTCAGCTCCGGATCCGGCTCTTCGACAAGCCATTTCCGCGGTGAGAGATTGATGTGAAATCCATTGCCAGAGCAGTCCGGAAGCGGTTTTGGGCGGAAACTGGCCGCGTATCCATTGGCCGCGGCAATGGTTTCCACTACGGAGCGGAATGTCAGAACATTGTCCGCCGAGGTCATCGCATCAGAAAAGCGGAAATCGATCTCATTCTGCCCCGGTCCTTCCTCATGATGGGAAGTTTCCGGGCGGAAATTCATCTGCTCCAGGGCGATGCAGATATCTCTTCGCACGGTCTCACCGCAATCTTCCGGCGCCACATCCATATATCCGGCGTGATCCGCCGGAATCATGGTCGGTTTCCCCTCTTCATCCAGGCGGAAGAGATAAAACTCGCATTCCGCTCCGATGCTGATACTCAGACCGGCATTCACTGCGCGTCCCACGGAGCGGGACAGAATCCTCCGGCTGTCCAGTTCGAACGGCTCTCCGCCCGGCCGGTCAATCTCACAGTAAATGCGGGCGATCCTGCCCTGCGGAGGGCGCCAGGGAATCAGTGCCAGTGTGCTCAGCACCGGGCGAAGATAAAGATCAGAATCATCCACCGAGGCGAACCCGCTGATTGCTGATGCATCAAACGAGATGCCATCTTCCACCGCACGGTGCAGATCCGGTGTCATGATGGATACATTCTTCATGATTCCATAGATATCGCAAAAAGTAAGCTGGATGAACTTTACATCATTTTCTTCCAGAAACTCCATCGCTTCCGTTTCGTTTCTCTGCATTTTCCTCCCTCCCGTCTTTTTCTCCTTATCCCGTGTGATCCAGCTGACTGCGGAGATAGCGTCCCACCACCGGCGAGAAATTCTGAATATTCCGGATGTAGGCAAAATCCCTGCCAAAGATCTTCTTCTCCGCTTCCAGATCCTGTTCCATCCCGGCGAAGACGCCGAGCACAGCAATTCCGCTATGCCGGGCTTTCCGGATTTCTTCCGCTGTATCACAAACGGCAAAGTGTCCGACGTACTCTACCGGCGCCCGTGTCTGTGTATGGTTGACAATGCGGTCGTTCGGCCGTCCATCGCTCAGAATAATCAGGATTCGGTTTTCTTCGGGGCGGCGCAGCAGCGCAGCTGTCGCTGCCCGAACAGCCAGTCCATCGCGGTTATTGGCTGACGTGCTGTAATCGAAAATCCGGCGATTCTGCTCCCGCGGATCATCATAATCGCGGAAGCGCTGCAGGATCGTGAAATCCCAGCAGGTACAGAAGCTCTGCACCTGGTGCGGTATATTCACCAGACTCAGCGACTCGCTGATAATATAAGCCTGCAGAGCGACCTCACTGTTCCGGCTGCGCTGCGATCCGCTCGCGTCGATCAGAATATCCACAACAAATTCCGTGTGGTTCTTCTTCACATTTTTCTGAAACAAACGAGGATCACGGGAGCGTCCGACTCTCCACAGCTCTCTGGGTAGAATCCGACCGGATTTGCTCCGCACCATCTCGCGCTCATTTCTCCGGATCATGGCCTGGCGCAGCATGCCGGACAGAACGGAGATATTCCGCATCACGACCGGCTGATATTTCCGGTACTGCTTCAGGTTGTTTTTTCTCTGCTGGCTCACGTATTCATACTGATAATTCCTCCGAACGCAGTTTCTCAGGATTCCTTCCGTATAATACAGCCGGCAGCCCTCATGATTGCCCCGGCACAGAGTATAATTCCGCCTCTTCTGCTCCAGCGGTTTCAGATAAGACCGGCCATAGTTGAGCTCCATGTACTGATAGGATTTCAGGCGCATTCTCTCATCCACCTGAATCGTCTGATTATCTCTGTCCTGCTTCTTGCCTTCACCGCCTGCTGTGTCCCTGGCGGCGGGATCTGGCAGAAGATCCGTGACATCTTCCTCACCGAGAAACTCCTTCCAGTCCATATTGGCAGCAGCCAGATCTTCCAGAGAGACGGCCAGGACTTCCTCCAGTCCGCCATGCTTTTTCACGAAAGCGGGATCCACCATGCGGTTGTAGATCTGGTCGGCTGTCTCGATGACCGGCATCGCACTGGTATGCCGGGCGGTATCCGGAAGATGTTCTCCCTGCTGCTCCAGCTGCAGAAGTGCTTCGTAAGAATCCCGGTACTGGCGGTTCGGCAGGGGATCACGTCCGGCCGCCCGGCCGTACCAGAGCAGTTCCAGACGGCCAAGCGGATAAGCTGCACATCGTTCGAATTCCTGTTCCTGAAAATCCGATGCAGCGTGGCGTCTCAGGCCGGCTGCCCCCGGCCTTTCCTGGATCAGCCGGCGATGCGCCGCCGCATCCATCACCATCCGAACCAGCAAATACAGCTCTCCGGAATCCGCTCCCAGGAAGATCTTCTTCAGAATATACAGAGACAGTTCATTCTGATCATACAGACGGAAGAATTCTCCTTCACAGGCTGCCTGATAAAGCCCACGGCTGCGGGAACGGAAATACAGCTCCGTGTCCGGTTTTACCTTCTGGCGGTAATCTCCGCTTACCGTCCAGGTCAGATTCCGCATCCGGTTTTCCGCCTCTACCTGAAGCATCTCACGATCTGCTTCCTCCATGGAGATTCCACCTTTCATCCTTTGCAGAAGATATCTTCAGCCGTCCATGCCTCATCAATTCTTGTCGCCACGATATCCTGAACGATCTCTTTCTCAAATCCGTCGAAACTCTTGTTTACGATTCCCATCTGCAGCGCGCGAACCGGAGGGATTCCGATCTTCATCAGGCGAACGGCAGCGAGAAGTCCTCGCAGATCCAGCGGCTTAGTGGAGATCTCTGAGTTTTCCGCTTTGGTCTCAAAATCCAGAAAGAGACCGGACAAAGCTTCCTCCGCCCGGGGATTCAGATCGGGGAACTGATACTGAAACAGCTGGTGAAGAACCTCCTCCGTCAGATTCGGCATGTCAATGACCAAGAACCGGGAGACCAGTGCTTCGTTCAGCTCCCGGGTTCCGGCGTAGCCATAGTTCATCGTTCCGATAAAACGCGTTGCCTCATCCAGGAAGATCCGCGAGTATCCGGGAACATCAATCATCCGCCGATAGTCCAGCGCAGCATGAAGAACTGCCGCCGCATCGTTCTTTGCCATGTTGATCTCATCCAGTACGCCGAACCCGCCGTTGACGGCGCACTGATAGATCGGCCCTTCCCGGAAGCAGACTTCCTGATTCACAAAAGTATCCGTGCCGATCAGAGAGCTGCTGTCCGTATTGACATGAAACGAGACGCTGTAGAGAGGCCTTCCGAATATCCAGGCCAGATTTTCCGCCAGGACATTCTTGCCTGTTGCCTTGGAGCCAGAGAGGAGCAGATTTTCTCCCACCAGCAGTGCGCCCATGGACATCTCCAGAATCTCCTTTCCAAAGAAAGGCATCGATGGCTCCAGAAGACGGTCGGCTGCCTGTTCCGGCACGCGATGAGAATCACGGAACTGTTCCACATCCCGGATCAGAGCCCGGCTCACTCCCTGTTCTTCCAGCTTTGAGAAAATACGGTCCTTCATCTGTATGTCCCTCCCGACTGCCGTATTCGGCGTTTGTGCCTCTTATCATAACGTAAACCTCCCGGATCGTACAGATATTTCCTGCGGCTCCATGTGGGAAAGGGGAAAAATAGATCGCTTCGGATAAGATTCGATGGCAAATTCGTGATCAGTTTAAGAATAATAGAATATTTTGGCGGTTTTGTTATTTTTCGTAATTATATTCTTGACATCACTGCATGAAAGCGCTATACTTTGACACATGAAAGCAATGGAGCTTCTCAGAGAAACGATCTCGGAGGAGCTCCATCTTGTTTTCTGGGATGGTTTCCGCTTCGGCGGTGCGCTATGAAGACGCAGTTGCCGGCAGCGACCTGCCGCAGATTCCCCTCACTGCTGCGGCATTCGTCATCTGAGCGCCCATCCCGCTGACATCATGGATTGCCGTGAGCGGCGAAGCGGGCATCTTCCCCTCACTTCG
>CADBOY010000275.1 GCA_902796405.1 uncultured Lachnospiraceae bacterium
TCCGGAATCTTCTCGATAATCTCGAGTGCCTTCTCTCCGTAGTCCGCCGCGCGCTCCAGATCGCCCTCATCCTGATAGACAAGAGCCAGATTGTTGTACAGCCCCGCGAACCGGGAATCCGAAGGATCAAGCAGTTTGGAATAAATGCCGAGAGCGGTCTCAAAGAGCCGGATTGCTTCCTCATGATTGCCGTCCGCGCGGTATGCGTTCGCGCCGTTCTGCAGTGTCCCGGCATAACCCTCCGTTTCTGTAAGCCCGAGTTCTTCCAGCGCGGCGGCCAGCTCCACGAAGAGTCCGATAGCCTCCTTCGTACGTCCCAGCTCCCGAAGCAGCCCCATCTTCTCGTTGCCGAGCGTGATCTGCGTGCTCAGGTCTCCCTCTTCTTTTGCCGCTGCCATTGTCTCATCCAGCCAGGTGCCCACCCTGGTGAAATCACCGGATGCGTATATCTTGTCCAGCTGCGTGAGAACCTTCTGCGTATCCATGTCCGTTCTCTCCTCCCTGCTGCAGTGCAACTTCCCTGAAATGCACAAAGGGACAGAACCCGGCATCTACGCGGGCCTGTCCCTGATATCTGATCCAGCTTATGCTTCGTGGACCGCTTTGGCGATCTCATCCAGTACCTTGTAATCCGCTGCCTTGACGGCGCCCTGAATGGTGAGCGACGGTTCCACGATCTCGATTCCCTTCATGGCCTTGAGATATCCGGTCATCGTCTTCTTTGCGGCCGGCGCCCAGGTTCCATTCTCCACCAGAGCAACCTTGCGGTTTCTGTAGGTCTTATGGCGAAGATGAATCAGGAAATCCTCCATCGGAAGGAATACTCCCGCGTCATAGCTCGACGCCGCAAGGACCATCCGGTCGTAGCGGAACGCATTCTCCACTGCCGTCGCCATATCGCAGCGGCAGATGTCCATGAGCTCTACATGCTCTTCTCCGAACTGCGTCAGCTTCTCCGCCAGATACTTTGCCGCGCCGGCTGTATTGCCATGGATGGACGCATACGCAACCACCACGCCGCGATCCTCGGGGCGGTAGCTGCTCCATGTATCGTACTTGCCAATATAATATCCCAGATCATCCTTCAGTACCGGACCGTGCAGAGGGCAGATCATCCGGATGTCCAGCGTCGCTGCCTTCGCCAGCAGCTTCTGGACCTGTGCGCCGTACTTGCCGACAATGTTAATGTAGTAGCGCCGGGCCTCGCTGATCCAGTCCTCCTCGGTGTCCAGAGTACCGAATTTGCCGAAGCCGTCTGCGGAGAACAGGACCTTCTCCTTCTGTTCGTAGGTCACCATGACCTCCGGCCAGTGCACCATCGGCGCCATGAAGAACTGAAGCGTATGCGCTCCCAGAGAAAGCGTCTCGCCCTCCTTCACGGTGATCATCGGATGACCGGCGGGATCGTAATATTCCGGAAGGAGCTGCGCCGCCTTGACGCTGCAGACGACGGTGATCTCCGGGTACAGTTCCAGCACCTGTCCGATGGTGCCCGCGTGATCCGGCTCCAGGTGAGAGATCACCAGATAATCGGGTTTTCGTCCATCCAGAGCCGCTGTGAGATTGTTCTTCCACTCATCCGAGCGGCGGCGGTCCACCGTATCCATGATAGCAATCTTATCGTCCAGGATGAGATAGGAATTGTAGGAAACTCCGTTAGGCACGACATACTGACTTTCAAACAGATCGATGTCCTTGTCATCGCATCCGATGTAACGGATGTTGTCACTGATAAACTGTTCGCTCATTCTGATTCCTTTCCTGTTGGCACCGGCCGGCTCCGCGCAGGTCCTGCTCCCAGCCGCCTTCACGCAGACGCTGCCCTCCGTTTTCACTTCGCAGCTACGATCCACGACTTTCTTCGCGCAGACGCAATCTTCCGTTTTCACCGCGCAGATGCGATCCACGACTTTCTTCGCGCAGACGCTGTTTTCCGTTTTCACCACGCGGACACGATCCTTCGCTTCATCCGCATAAGCACTTCGCAGGCAGACCGATTCCTCGTTCAACATGTTCCTGCACGCAAAAATCCGGCCTCCTCATGGAGACCGGATCAGATGGAGACAACAGGACTCGAACCTGCGACCTTTTACACGTCAAGCAAATGCTCTCCCAGCTGAGCTATATCTCCGGGAAAGAATATAGCACATTTCCCGGAGCCATGCAAGCTAAAAATTGTTTCTGAGTTTAAGAATTTTTTGCATAATGTCGGGCAAAAGTTCGCTGTTTTTTTCGGTTCTTTACCATATTTCTCACTTTGACCATGAGCCCATATCGTGTTGAGACGATTCTTCTTTCCAACCTCTCTTACGAGAAATAGGCAACGCCGGCCTTAAACAGCTTCATATCCTGATCGCCGATGATGTTCTTCTGCAGACCCTTCCCGGCGCGCTCGCAGTGGAGCATCTTGCCCAGGACGCGTCCATCCGGACTGGTGATTCCCTCGACAGCGCAGATCGAACCGTTGGTATTCCAGGCCGGATCCATCGTCACATGACCGTCCGGATCGCAGTACTGCGTGGCCACCTGCCCATTGGCAAACAGGCGGTCCATCCACTCCTGGCTTGCCACAAAGCGGCCTTCGCCATGGGACGCCGGGTTCACATAGACGCCGCCTAGATCCGCCAGGGCAAGCCACGGGCTCTTGTTCGTCATAACCTTCACGTAATTCATCCGGGAGATATGGCGGCCGATGGTGTTATAGGTCAGTGTCGGCGCGTCCGCCTCCTGGCGGACAATCTTTCCATATGGCACCAGACCGAGCTTGATCAGTGCCTGGAAACCGTTGCAGATTCCAAGTACCAGGCCGTCGCGCTCATCGAGGAGTTTCTCAATCTCCTCCTTGATCTTCTCATTCCGGAACATGGTCGCGAAGAACTTGGCTGAGCCGTCCGGCTCATCACCGGCGGAAAAGCCTCCGGGGAACATGACGATCTGTGCCTGACGAATCTCCTCTACAAACTCATCCACGGAACTGCGAATGTCCTCCGCGGTCAGATTGCGCATCACATGGACCGATGCCCTTGCACCTGCCGCTTCCATCGCCCGCGCGGAATCCACCTCGCAGTTGGTTCCCGGGAA
>CADBOY010000276.1 GCA_902796405.1 uncultured Lachnospiraceae bacterium
CGGCGCAGCAGTTCCTTGATCCGGATCTTGCTCACGGCAGGGGAACCGGAGCAGCGCTCGACCTGGTAGCGAAGAACATTCCGATGATGAAGGAAGACATGTACATCTATCCTTCGATTGAAAAGCTGAGAGAACTGATTCACACGGGCAAGCTCGCCGAAGCAGCAGAGAGCGCTGTCGGTGAACTTGCGATGGTATGACAAAACGATCGGAGATCGGGTGACTGCCTCTAGCTGGCTTTAAACTGCAAAACTTTATTTTGCGAAAAACTATTGAAAGTATGAGCTGCAAAGTGATATAATAATCATCAAGAGAACTTCATGATGAGAACATGACAGGTATCTGGAAGATTCAGAACTGACATAGTGGGCACCGGCGAATCGGCCGGCGCCCGCTTTTTTTTATACTTTCAAACAAAGAAAGGAGATCACCATGACGCAAAAAACGACATTGTTCCCCGCTGACCCCCGTAAAATTTCCGAAGTTGTGATGACGGAATCCGGTATCACCGTAGAAGAATTCATTGCGGTTGTGAGATACGGAGCAAAACTTACTTTCAGCACTTCCTATGAAGAGAAGGTGGTTCGGGTCCGCGGAATCATTGAGAGATTTCTCCAGGAGAACCGCCGAATCTACGGTGTAACAACCTGATTCGGAGAAAATGTCCGCTATATCATTCCGCCGAAGGATGCGGAACAGCTCCAGATGAATATCATTCACTCCCATTCCTGTTCGGTAGGACGACCGCTCGAAATCGAGCAGGTCAGAGCCATCATGATGATGCAGATCATCAATATCGGCGGAGGGTACTCCGGTGTTACCCTGGAACTGATCCGCCTGATCCGCGGTATGCTGAACGCCGGCGTGACTCCCTGGGCCCCTGGGGAAGGATCCGTCGGATATCTCGGGGTGGAGGGACATCTTGCGCGGGTTTACATTGGATCCGGGCGGGCATATTATAAAGATCAGCTGATGGATGGTGGAGAAGCGCTCCACGCCGCAGGACTTGCTCATTGGACACCCGGCTGTAAATAAGGACTCGCCCTGCTGAATGGGTCCACTTCCGTCACGGCGCTTTCCATTCTCGGACTATATGATACCGTCACAGCAGCCAAAGCAATCGACGTGATCTCAGCCATTTCCTATGAAGCACTAAGCGGAACCATCCTCGGGTGCGATGAACGGCTTCACTTCGCGAAGCAGCATTCCGAGCAACAGAGGACGGCGTCACTCATCCGCCGTATGACGGCGGGAAGCGAGATCATGGAGAAATACCGCTATACCAGGACGCAGGATCCGTATGTACTGCGCTGCACACCTCATTTTCACGGTGCGGGTAAGAGAATGCTTCGCCAGGCAGCGGAGAATATCGAAGAGGAGATGCATTCTGTCAGTGATAATCCGATCATTTTTGAAGAAGGCGATGATGCAGTTGTCCTGATGGGCGGTAATTTCGACGGCTCGTATGTAGGCGCGGCAGCGGATATGACCGCCATCGCCGCCGGCATACTGGCGAAGATCAGTGAGCGCCGCGCGGACCGGATGGTAAATCGATTCCTGAACTACGACCTGCCTGCATTTCTCGTTAAGAACCCCGGACTCAACAACGGCTATATGATTCCGCAGTATACGGCGGCTGGCTTGGTTTCTGAGATTCGGATTCTCGCTCATCCCGCTTCCGTTGATAGCGTCCCGACCTGCGCCAATCAGGAAGATCCCGTTTTCATGGCATACACCGCCGGGAAAAAATCCTACGAAGCAGCTCGTAAGCTTACCTACATCGCCGCGATTGAGCTGATGATCGCCGTTCAGGCGCTGGAATGCCGGACGGATGGGCTAAAGCCTGGGAAAGCCGTTCAGGCAGTACACGATGAGGTCCGCCGGTTTGTTCCCGAAGTCACGGAAGACCGCTACTTCGGAGAAGACGAAGAAGCACTGTACCGCTGGATCCGCGAAGGATGCCTGAACTTCTTTGCCGAGGAGCAGATCGGAAAGCTCGACTTCTGATCCCGTTATTTTGCTGACGCGGAACGTCAGCTTACCACGCAGGATTTCACTTAGGATCGCGGGTTCGTTCACCGGATCCTGATACCCTGACATATACAGATACCTTTTCTCGAGTGGAAGATGACATGATGTCTCTTCCACTCGCTTTTTACATAGCCTAAAAATTATGGGGAAACCGCTGGATTTGAGGGAATAATAGACGATTTTTCGACACCTGCTTTCTATAATAAATCCAGAAATAAATATAAGACGATTCTGCGAAATGCGGAACCGTTCTGGAAAATAGTTCACAGAAAGCGAGGTTAAGCAATGAACTTCAATGCGAACATTCTGCAGCTGGATGATGAGCTCCCGGAATATCCGAAATTTGTTGAGGGAATCCGAAGAGCGCCGAGAAGAGAATCCAAGCTCTCTCAGTCGGATAAGGAACTCGCCATCATGAATGCGCTCCGCTACATTCCCAAGCAGCATCATGAGCAGATGGCCAGGGAGTTCGCCCAGGAGCTGGAGGAGCACGGAAGAATCTACGGTTACCGGTTCCGTCCGGAAGGGAAGATCTATGGCAAACCCATCGACGAATACGAAGGAAGATGCATCGAGGGCAAGGCCTGCCAGGTGATGATCGACAATAACCTTGATTTTGATGTTGCCCTGTATCCTTATGAGCTGGTAACCTACGGAGAAACCGGTCAGGTCTGCCAGAACTGGATGCAGTATCGTCTGATCAAGAAATACCTTTCCGTGATGACGAATGAGCAGACGCTGGTTGTCATGAGCGGACATCCGCTTGGTTTGTTCCGCTCAAACCCGAAGTCCCCGCGCGTCATTATCACCAATGGACTGATGGTCGGTGAGTTTGACAATCAGGAAAGCTTCAACCGTGCGGCTGCGATGGGCGTTGCCAATTACGGTCAGATGACCGCCGGCGGCTGGATGTACATCGGGCCGCAGGGTATTGTTCATGGAACCTTCAATACGCTGCTGAACGCCGGCCGTCTGGAGCTCGGAATTCCGCAGGATGGCAATCTGGCGGGCAGACTGTTCGTTTCCGCTGGACTTGGCGGCATGAGCGGTGCTCAGGGTAAGGCAGCGGAGATCGCCGGCGCGGTTGCAATTATTGCAGAGGTGGATATCTCCCGCATCATGACCCGTTACACACAGGGCTGGGTCAGCTGCTATACCGATTCTCTGGAAGAAGCAGTGAAGATCGCGAAGGAGAAGCAGGCGTCGAAGGAGCCGTGTGCCATTGCCTATCATGGTAATGTTGTTGATCTGTTGGAATATCTGCTTCAGAACAACATTCATGTGGATCTGCTCTCGGATCAGACATCCTGCCATGTTCCTTACGACGGCGGCTACTGCCCGCAGGGGCTCACCTTCGAGCAGCGCACGGAGATGCTGGCCACAGACCGCGATACCTTCCACAAGCTGGTGGATAAAACGCTCCGCCATCACTACGAACTGATCTGCCAGATGCATGAAAGAGGAACCTATTTCTTCGATTACGGCAACAGCTTCCTGAAAGCGGTCTATGATGCCGGAGTCAAGGAAGTCTGCAAGAACGGAGAGGACGATCTGGATGGATTTGTATTCCCATCCTATGTTGAAGATATTCTTGGTCCCTGCCTGTTCGATTATGGTTATGGCCCGTTCCGCTGGTGCTGCCTGTCCGGCAAGCCGGAAGACCTGGATAAGACAGACAAGGCAGCGATGGACTGCATCGATCCGAATCGCCGCTATCAGGACCGCGACAACTGGATCTGGGTGCGCGACGCGAAGAAGAACAAGCTCGTTGTCGGCACGCAGTGCCGCATCCTGTATCAGGATGCGCTCGGCCGCACGAAGATCGCGCTGAAATTCAACGAGATGGTACGCAATGGAGAAGTTGGTCCGATTATCCTCGGACGTGATCACCATGATACGGGCGGCACGGATTCTCCGTTCCGTGAGACCTCCAACAACAAGGATGGTTCCAACATCATGGCGGATATGGCAACGCAGTGCTTTGCCGGCAACTGCGCACGCGGTATGAGCTATGTCGCTCTGCACAACGGTGGCGGAGTCGGTATCGGCAAGGCCATCAACGGCGGTTTCGGCATGGTCCTCGATGGCTCGGAGAGAGTGGATGAAATTCTTCGCAAGTCCATGCCGTTTGATACCATGGTCGGAGTATCCCGCCGTTCGTGGGCACGCAATGAGCATGCCGTGGAAACGGTGCTTGAATACAATGAACAGTTCAAAGGCTCCGATCATATCACTGTACCGTTCATCGCGGACCGGGAGATGGTGAAGAAGGTCCTCGGAGAGTAATTTGATCCGGTATCCGGTATTTGCCCTATAGTCAGAGAGTACGGGAAGCGAACACTTTCCGTACCCCTGCTGCGGCCTTCAGGATTTGACCGGATTCGGCTGACACAAGGCGGAGCACGCAGACTGTGCTGCGCCGTTTACCAGGAGATCTTATGGCGATCAAAACATTTATCCATCATATCGGTATGCTGGCTACCCCAATCGGTCATAGCGCGCACCGCGGCAAAGAGCAGGCGGATGTCCAGATCCTGAAAGATGCCTGGACTGCTGTATCGGAGGACGGTACGATCCTGGCCGTTGGCACCGGAGCGTACCCGCAGGAATACGATCAGGCGCAGAATGTGATTGATGCGGAAGGAGCTCTGGTGACGCCAGGTCTGGTCGACGCCCACACCCATCTGATTTTCGGCGGCTGGAGAGAGCACGAACTGGCTCTGAAGCTGCGGGGCGTCGCTTATCTGGACATTCTGGCGCAGGGCGGCGGCATCCTGTCTACCGTGAGGAGTACAAGGGCAGCCACTGAGCAGGAACTGGCAGATAAGGCGGGAGAGGCTCTCGCGATGATGCTGGAGATGGGAACAACGACCTGCGAGGCGAAGAGCGGTTATGGCCTGACAACGGAAGATGAGTTAAAGATGCTCCGCGCCATTCGCGATCTGCAGGGAAAACAGCCTGTGGATCTGGTTCCGACGTTTCTGGGGGCACATGCACTTCCCGAGGAGTACAAGGACAACCGGGAAGAGTATATCCGGCTTCTTTGTGAAGAGATGATTCCGCGGGTAGCAGAGGAACATCTCGCCGAATTCTGTGATGTGTTCTGCGAAACCGGTGTATTCACCACCGAGGAATCCCGCACGATACTGATGGCGGGAAAGAAATATGGACTGATTCCGAAGATTCACGCAGATGAGATCGACCCCATCGGTGGGACGCTGGTCGCCGGAGAGCTTCCTGCGATTTCCGCCGAGCATTTGATCCGCACACGGGATGAAGGGATCGAAGCCATGGCGAAAGGAGGAACCATCGCCTGCTGTCTGCCCGCGACGTCCTTTTACCTGGATGCGGATTTTGCCCGCGCCCGCGATATGATCACGGCCGGAGTTCCTGTCGCAATCGCTACGGATTTCAATCCAGGATCCTGCCCGAATCTGTCCCTGCAGCTTGCCATGAATCTCGGCTGCTACAAGTACCGGATGACGCCGGAGGAAGTCCTCACAGCCGTGACCCTGAACGCAGCAGCGGCGATTCACCGCGCAGATACCATCGGTTCGGTGGAGGCAGGTAAGAAAGCGGATCTTGTCATATGGAAAGCCGATAACCTGGACTTTATCTTCTATCGCTTTGGCAACAACCTGGTTCACCAGGTGATCAAGAACGGTGAGATTGTCATCGACCGCTGAGCGGGCGCGACGAGTATGAAACATCCTGGGAGACATCGGCGCCGCTGATCTGCTGCCGGTTGTCAGGAGATTCCCGCCGGTGATGCATAGCCAGCGGATTTATACAAGGAGGAAGACGAACATGAATCAGATCATCGAGTGTGTCCCCAACTACAGTGAGGGAAGAGATCTTAGCAAGGTGGAGAAGATCGTTGACTGCTTCCGCGGCAAACCCGGAGTGAAGCTGCTGGACTATTCCTCGGACCATGATCACAACCGGAGTGTGGTTACGGTAATCGGAGAACCGGAACCGCTGCGCGACGCGGTGGTGGAATCCATCGGTAAGGCCGTTGAACTGATCGATATGACCAAGCATCAGGGACAGCATCCTCGCATGGGATGCGTTGATGTCATCCCGTTCATCCCGATCAAGAATGCCACGGTGGAGGATGCGGACCGCTGTGCGAAGGAAACAGCGAAGATGGCTGCGGATCAGTTCGGTCAGCCGTTCTTCCTGTATGAACAGTCAGCGACTGCTCCGAACCGTGTCAATCTGGCAGAGATCCGCAAGGGTCAGTTTGAGGGCATGGCGGAGAAGATGAAGGATCAGGAACACTGGAAACCCGACTTCGGCCCGAGCACCATTCACCCCACCGGCGGTGTCACGGCGATCGGCGCCCGGATGCCGCTGATTGCCTACAATATTAATCTGGATACAGATAATCTGAATATCGCCAAGAAGATCGCAAACAAGATTCGCTTCGTCAAGGGCGGTTTCCATTACTGCAAAGCCATGGGCGTGATGCTGGAGGATCGCCATATCGCGCAGGTCTCCATGAACCTGACGGATTACACGAAGACCTCTCTGTACACAGTATTTGAGACAGTTCGCATGGAAGCCCGCCGCTATGGTGTTAATGTCATCGGCAGCGAGGTTGTGGGTCTGATTCCGCTTGGCGCGCTGGTAGACTGCTGTGAGTATTATCTCGGCCTTGAGAATTTCCAGTATGAACAGGTTCTCGAGACTCGTCTGAATGATTGACGGACTGAGGAGAAGACTCATGGGAAAACTGAAAGCAATGACCGTTGAGGATTTCATTCAGATCACATCCTCCGACGCGCCGGCACCCGGCGGAGGATCCATCTCTGCACTGGCCGGCGCACTCTCTGCGGCACTCTCTGAGATGGTATC
>CADBOY010000277.1 GCA_902796405.1 uncultured Lachnospiraceae bacterium
ATACAACCTGTCCCATCACTCCATTGCATCCATGAATGATTGCTCTAACCATCTGATTCCTCCTGTCGGCTGGCATTCCGTCAGCCATCCTGCAGAATAAATCTGCCATGAAAGGTATTCGGCAGCCGTATGATCTGCCGTCTTGTCCTGTCACCTGTCCCGATTCAGAAAAAGGCTGTCGGTACGGACAGCCTTTTGTCTCATTCTCTTGTTTACTGCGCACCGCATCCCCGAACGGATTCCTGGCACTGATGCC
Source organism: uncultured Lachnospiraceae bacterium (assembly GCA_902796405.1). Lineage (GTDB taxonomy): Bacteria > Bacillota > Clostridia > Lachnospirales > Lachnospiraceae > UBA3305. The sequence continues at coordinate 257 of CADBOY010000277.1, forward strand.
ATTCTCTTCCGGTTCAGGATTGACCCGCGGCAATTCCTCCCGCCGAATCACAATGCGGTCAGATGAGATGCATGTTCTGCATCGCCTTCTTCAGCAGTTCCAGATCCTGCGGCTCCATCTCGCAGAGCGGATGGCGGAGTCCGCCGACCTCCATGCCCATCAGATTCAGTGCGTGCTTGACGGGGATCGGGTTCACCTCGCAGAATAGTGCCTTGATGAGCGGAATGGCATCCAGCTGAAACTTTCTTGCCTTCTCCATCCGCGCCGGCTCACCGCTCAGGTAATCCATCACCATATCATGCGTCTCCTTCGGCATCACATTCGCGAGCACGGAAATCACGCCCTTGCCGCCGAGCGACAGAATCGGAAGAACCTCGTCATCATTCCCCGAGTAAATATCCAGACATCCATCTGCCAGATGCGCCATCATGGCAGTCTGAGACAGATTGCCGACAGCGTCCTTGACCGCAACGACATTCTCATTGCGTCTGGCAATCTCTACCGCTGTCGCCGGCTGGATGTTCGTGCCGGTGCGGCTCGGAACATTGTACATGATGATCGGCAGGGATACGCTGCGGGCAATCATGGAATAATGCTCCACCAGACCCTTCTGTGTGGCCTTGTTGTAATAAGGCGTCACCACGAGCAGCGCGTCGGCACCGAATTTTTCAGCATCCTGCGACAGTTCAATGGCGGTCTCTGTGCAGTTGGAACCGGTTCCTGCGACGACCGGTACTCTGTGCGCGGTATGCTCCACCGCAAAGCGGATGCACTCCTTGTGCTCGTCCATCGAGAGAGTAGAGCCCTCTCCGGTAGTGCCGCAGATTATGATGGCATCCGTTCCATTCTTGATATTGAAATCGATGAGCTCACCCAGTTTATTGAAATTCACGGCTCCATCCGCCGTAAAAGGCGTGACGATCGCAACGCCGGATCCCTCGAATACTGCCATTCTCCTTACCTCCGGAACAGGTTCTTGTCCCTGCCTGTCATCCCCCGGCAGCGACACTTCTTTGCTTCAGTCCAGATTAAGATTTTAGCATCATGGGCCGTTCTTGTCAACGAAAGCAGCCGATGCGGCCGAAGGGCTCCCTTTACTTTTGATGGCATTTATAATAAGATGAAAACATTATGGCAGCCTCTGCTGCCGGCTCCGCTGCGGCCGCAGGAACGCGGGATTCTCCCCGCTTTCTGACCGGATCAGCAGCGGCGCATCATCTGCACCTGTGCCCGTCAGGATGGGCGCGCTGCCTCACAGCTGAGGCAGCACCGGAGATTGATTCATGAAAACATTCGCATTTCAGTCAACAAAAACACAGAGCGGAGAAGCAGCAGCGGAATCCGAGGACCGGCTTCCTCTGATTCTCTGTTTCCTTCTGCCGGTCATCATCATGCTCGGCGTCTTTGCCGGCAAGGGCATCTACCCCTTCGGAGAAAACAGTTTCCTCCGAACCGATCTCTATCATCAGTATGCACCGTTCTACGCGGAGTTTGCCCGGATCCTGAAGAGCGGCGGCAGCCTGACCTACACAACCCAAATCGGACTTGGCACAAATTTTGTTGCTCTTTTTGCCTACTACCTCTCAAGTCCGTTCAATCTGCTCCTCTTCCTGGTTCCGTCCGGTGCCATCATCGAGTTCATGAGCTACCTGGTCATCTTCAAGATCGGCCTGTGCGGCTTCACGATGGGATATTACCTGAAGGCCAGGTTCCACCGGAATGACATTGCTCTCCCGGTCATCGCCATCTTCTATGCCCTGAGCGGCTATATGGCAGCATACAGCTGGAACATCATGTGGCTCGATGATCTCTGGCTCGCTCCTCTGGTACTGCTCGGGATCGACCGCCTCGTGCGGCGGGGCCAGCCATTTTATTACTGTATTACCCTGGCGCTGACGATTCTCTGCAATTACTACATTGCGATTATGGTCTGCCTCTTCGCGGTCTGCTACTTCATCTGCGAGATGATTCTCCTGACAGGAAAAAAGAAAGAGGAGTATCTGCGCCGGATCGCGCTGTTCGTGGGATTCTCTCTGATCGCAGGCGGTATCTCCGCCGTCCTGCTGCTGCCGGCCTACCGGTGCCTGGCAACAACCGCCTCAGCGGACAGCACATTCCCGGACACGCTGATCTCGTACTTCAGTATTCTGGAGATGCTTGCGCGCCATATGGTGAATGTGGAGACGGAAGTCGGTCTGGACCACTGGCCTAATCTCTACAGCGGCGTCATCTGTTTTCTGCTGTTCCCCTGCTACATCATCAATCCCCGCATCAGCTGGAAGGAAAAGATCGTAAAAACAGTCCTTCTTGCCTTCATGCTGCTCAGCTTCTCACTGAACGTACTGAATTACATCTGGCACGGCATGCACTATCCGAACAGTCTTCCCTGCCGGCAGTCCTTCCTCTACACCATTGTGCTTCTCACCATGTGCTACGAAGGCCTGCGCAAGATCCGTGAACTGACGCCGCGCCAGATTGCCGCTGTGTTCTGGGGAGATCTCCTGTTCATTCTCGCGCTGCAGATTGCGCTTCCGGAAGAGCAGCATGCCTACTATGTCTACTATCTCTCGATCCTGTTCATCGCAGTCTATAACCTGTTCCTGTGGCTGATTGACACGGAGCGCATGCACCCGGCCTCCGCCATGGCTTTCATCCTGGCTGCCGCAGTCATCGAGAGCGGCATGAACACCGCCGTGACGAGCATTCCGACGACAAACCGGACCGAATACTGGAGCGGAACCAGAAGCAATCAGAGCCTTCTGAAGGATGTTTCCCAGATCGACACCAGCGAATTCTACCGGGTGGAGAAAGTCAACCGGCGCACGAAGAATGACGGCGCCTGGACCGGCTACTCTTCCGCTTCCCTGTTCTCGTCAACGACACAGGCAAGTGTCAGTGACTTCTACAAGATGTTCGGTCTCGAAGGCAACACCAACGCCTTCAGCTTCACCGGCGCAACCCCTCTGATGGCCTCTTTCCTCGGCGTAAAATACATGCTCGCCGAGGAACCGCTCACAGAGTCGGATCTTGTCAGCTATGTGGGAGAAGATGACACGTCGTATCTCTACCGGAACAACGATACTCTTCCCCTCGGTTTCATGATCAGCGACGACACCGCCGGAAGTTTCACGTACACGGATTTCTCAGACCCGGCCGCTCATCAGAACGAGCTGGTCAATGTCTCTGCGGGGACACCGGATGTTCTGATTCAGAAGGCGAGCAGCTACGGACAGAAGGAATTCTCCTTCACCGCCGATGAAGATGGACACTATTATGCCTATGTGTCCAATCACGATATCACGGATATCACGGCGATGGTCGGTGATCAGACGCTGACCTTCTCCAACGTGGACCGCGGCTATCTGCTTGACCTCGGAGATGTCAGCGCGGGGACGGACATCACTCTGACGAGTAATGACGAGATGAACTACGACGTTGACGCAGCAGCCTACCGCTTCGATGAAACCGCCTTTGCGCAGTGGTACGATGTCATGTCCCGGCAGGGTATGCAGGTGACTTCGTTCACCAACGACCTGCAGAAGACAGAGATCACAGGAACGGTGACGGCGCAGACGGCGGGAAACCTTCTGCTCTCCCTCCCCTATGACGATGGATGGACCATTCAGGTCGACGGAGAAGAAGTTACTGCAGATCAGTTCGCGGACACGTTCCTGATGATCCCTCTCGCAGCCGGAACTCATGAAATCACGATGTATTACCGTATACCGGGACTGATCGAGGGCGCCATGATATCCATCTCTGCGATCATCATCCTGGCTCTTCTCTACGGCGTCTTTCTGATTCAGCGAAGACGCGAAGAAGCCCGCGCCGACCGCTACCGCCGGGCACGCCGTGCTGCTACCTACACAGCCCTTCATGAGCCGCAGGCAGAGCCGGAGCCGTCCGGACAGCCGCTTTCTTCCGAAAACGATGCGGCGGCAGGAGGCCTGTCCGGCAGAATCGGAGGGCATTCCCCTGCAGCAGGGGAAAAGCGGCACTCTGATGACGAAGCCGTATCGCCGGCCGCCAGTCTGTTTGAGGCTGGGGAAGAGGCGCTGCAGGAAGACGATCTGGACCGCAGCGAATTTGACACCATGCCCCAGAATGACCATTCTGAAAATGGGCGGCGCAGAAACCAGGATATGGAATCCGATTCGGATCTTGACGCCACTCAGCCTCTTCCGGACATGAAAGCCATACGGCGCGCTGCCTGGGATGATGCAGGATCCCATCTTGAAGGCGAAACAAGCCAAAAGGACGCACCAACCGGACGGCCTCTTTCCGACGATGATATTGCGGAGATGCTGCTCGATGAGAATGCCAGTAACACCGGACTTCCAGCCCAGGAAGAGAGCGGGAAGAATCCACAGTGAGCGGATTCCGGGGAAATGAAGCAGAAGAGGCTCCCCCGGACCGGCACTAACCACCTGGAAAGAGCCTGACTGGCTGTCAGGTCTTCTTTAACCTACGATTTTATTACAGGAGGAGAATCCGCAATGAAGCTTTGGGGCGGAAGATTTACCAAGAAAACCGATGACCTTGCCTTCGCCTTCAACGAGTCTCTGTCCTTTGATCAGAGACTGTACCGGCAGGATATCGCCGGAAGCATCGCTCATGTAAAGATGCTCACCAAACAAGGCATTCTGACAGAAGAGGAAGGAAAGCAGATTGAAGATGGACTGAGCCAAATCCACGAGGATCTGGAGAG
>CADBOY010000278.1 GCA_902796405.1 uncultured Lachnospiraceae bacterium
AGGAGATCGTGGACAATGCGGTGACTGATGCCAATGCCATCCGGGACAGCGCGATGAATTATACGGACAGCGCACTGAATAACCTGCAGACGATCATCTCTCATTCTCTGGAGGATTCACAGACCCGTTTCAACAGCTTTATTGAGCAGATGCGCTCAAGCTATGATGTTGTCACGGCAAACCGCAAGGAACTCAATGCGGCGGTCAATGGCGAGGATGCCCCTGAGGAATCCAGTGATAAGGCGCAGACGGAGGAAGGCGGGGATTTTAAGATTGACCTTCCTCTGGATAACGATAAGAACTGAGGGCTCCGTCCGCTGCGTCTGTGCGGAGAGGAATTACATGACATGACAGGGGAGCCCGCGGACGCGGTTGCTCCCCTTTTCACGCAAAGGAGGACAGGATGGAGGAGATACTCGGTCACCTTCCGGAACCGGAGATGTTTCACTACTTTGAGATGCTGACCCGGATCCCGCATCCTTCGGGGCATACCAGGCAGCTCTCGGACTGGCTGGTTCAGTTTGCCGGAGAACAGCATCTTGCGTGCCGGCAGGATGACGCCGGCAACGTAGTGATTCGTAAACCTGCGTCCCGGGGGCGGGAGAAGGATCCGGTGGTCATGATGCAGGGCCATATGGATATGGTGGCAGCATCGGACGATGCTTCTTTTGATTTTACGAAGGACCCGCTGCGCATCGTGACGGATGGCAGGACGATTCGTGCCAGAGGGACTACTCTGGGCGGAGACGATGGCATCGCTGTAGCCATGATGCTAGCGGTTCTCGCCGACGACAGTCTGTCACATCCGGCGCTGGAATGCGTGTTTACCACGGATGAAGAGATTGGTATGCTGGGTGCCGCCGCGCTGGATATGTCCGATCTTACGGCATCGTATCTCCTGAACATGGACAGTGAGAGTGAAGGCGTGATCACTGCCGGCTGCGCCGGCGGCGTCTGTGCGGAAGCGGCTTTCCCCGCTCATCGGACCAGGAGCAGCGGGACGAAGTTCCGGATCACCGTGAGAGGGCTTCTCGGAGGGCATTCCGGTGCGTGCATCCATCTGAACCGGGTCAATGGCTGCCGGCTGATGGCAGAGTACCTGCTCCTTGCGGAATCGGATGTCCATCCTTCCCTGATCTCGTTGAAGGCGGGAACCGCGGACAATGCGATTCCGGACTGCGCGGATGCGGTGATCAGCGTGGCCATCGATGCGGATGAAGCAATGAAGCAGCTGAGGGGGCTTGCCGCATCCCTGATGGAAAGGGAGAAGGCGAGGGAACCTGGACTTCAGATCACGGTAGAAAAGGAAACCGCTTCTGACTTTGCTTCTCTTCCTCCCGAAGAAGTTTCCCACTTCATGAAGGCAGTGTTGGCGCTCCCTGACGGACCGCAAGTGGTTGTTGGGCCAGCGGGTCATGAATTCGTACAGACGTCTTTGAATCTTGGCATCCTTGCGCTGGACGAGAAGAGCCTGAATCTTACCCTGTCGGTGCGCAGCAGTGAAGAAGAAGACAAGAACAAACTCAGGCAGAAGATCACAAAGACCGTGCAGGATGCCGGAGGTACGATCTCCTTCAGCGGGGCATATCCTGGATGGCCGATGAAGAAGAATTCGCCTCTCCAGCAGGCGGCGGTTCGTGTATGGGAGCAGCTGACCGGACAGAAACCGGAAGTGGTAACGATACATGCCGGGCTGGAGTGCGGTATCTTTGCCTCGAAGATGCCGGGGCTGGATATCATCTCATTCGGTCCGGATATGAGTGGAGTGCACACTCCGAAGGAAGAACTCTCTGTGGAGTCGTCCGTGCGCATCTGGCATTTTCTGAGAGAGCTGCTGCAGGAGCTGCATGCTTGATTCAGCGCTTTCAGCTGGTCCGCCGGAAGAGGGGATATACCGATAACAGGAGGATGCCGTGGAACTGCCGCAGGAATATCGTAACCGGATGCAGGAGATGCTGGGAACAGAATTTCCGGATTACCTGGCTTCTCTGACGGAAGAACGAACTCGTTCGCTGCGCATCAACACGGGAAAATGGACGCTTGCCCAGGCGCAGGAGAATCTGGGGGACCTTCTCACGGATCTGGTCCCCTGGGTACCGGAAGGCTGGTATTACCAGAACGACGCCCGGCCGGCAGTCTGGCCACAGTATGCGGCTGGTCTGTATTATCTGCAAGAAGCCAGTGCCATGACGCCAGGATCCGTCCTCCCTCTCCGGGAGGGGACCGGTCTGCGCGTACTGGATCTCTGTGCGGCGCCGGGCGGAAAAGCGACGCAGCTGGCGGCACGTCTCGGCGCGCGCGGCGTCCTTTATGCCAATGACATCAGCGCTTCCCGCGCACAGACCCTGCTGAAGAATCTGGAGCGCGCCGGAGCGGCGAGAATCTTCGTCATGGCAGAACAGCCAGATCGCCTGGCGCTGTCGTATCCGGATTATTTCGATTCGGTTCTTGTCGATGCGCCGTGCTCCGGCGAGGGAATGATTCGCAAGGATGCCGGCATCCTGCACGACTGGGTGCAGAGAGGCCCTGCTTATTATCAGCCGCTGCAGAGAGAGATCCTTGAAAGTGCCGCCAGTATGACGGCCCCGGGCGGATGGCTTCTGTATTCAACCTGTACCTTCTCATGGGAAGAAAACGAAGGCAATATCGAGGATTTCCTGCGCCATCATCCGGAATTTGCTCTGGAGGATATTCCGATGAGACCGGGATTTTCCGCTGGTTTTCTTTCCGGAACCGTAAGGCTGTGGCCACAGCGGGTTCACGCGGAAGGACATTTCCTGGCGCTGATGCGCAAAGCAGGTCAAGCGGACCGAAACACCTCAGTGATAAAGGCAATAAATCAGACGGTTTCTTCGGAAGTTCCTGGCAAAAGGCGAAAGCATTCCGGTCTGAATGCGGGCAGGCTCCGAACGCAGAGCCGGAAACAGGAACAAAGAGAAGCCGTATTTCATATCCCGGAAGAATATACTTCTATTATCCCGGATGGCGTTCCTTACGTCCTGGGAAATCGGATGTATCTGCTTCCAGAAGGTGAACAACCGCGGCCTGGCCTTCGATATCTGCGGACCGGTCTCCTGCTCGGCGAAGACCGGCATGGCCGGTTTGTTCCTTCCCAGGCCCTCGCCATGGCCGCTCCCCGCGGATCATATTTAAGCCGTGTGGATCTGAACCAGAATGATGCCATGCGCTACCTGAAGGGAGAGACCGTTCGTCCGCCAGAAGCGGGTATGTCCGGAACGGATGGCATCGTACTGGTGAATTGGAACGGATTCCCGCTGGGCTGGGCGAGACGGCTGAACGGCAGTCTGCGGAATATGCTGAATCCGGCGTGGAGACTGCAGTAATGGGATGGCGGCGGAAGTCCGCGATATATAGGTCGTGACACATAGAAGGGAGAAGCATGATGGCAAGAGATGAGATCCGGATTACCTGGCTGGGACATTCCTGCTTCCGCATAGTGCGCGGGGATGATTCGGTGGTGTTCGATCCTTACCGGGATGGCAGTATACCGGGGTATGCACCGCTGCGCACGCAGGCGGATGAGGTTTTTCTGAGCCATGGACATGATGATCACAATTTCCGGGAGGGCGTCACGCTGCACCGCCCTGCGGCTCAGAGTCCGTTCGCTGTCAGAAAGATCGTCTGTCCTCATGACGATGCGCAAGGCACGAAGAGAGGCATGAACACCATTCATGTGCTGGACGATGGGATTCTCCGGCTTGCGCATTTTGGCGATATCGGATGTCCGCTGGACAGCAGTCAGAGAGAAAAAATCGGTCATCTCGACGCAGCGCTGGTTCCGGTAGGCGGATACTTCACTATGGATCCGGAAGGCATCGCGGAACTGATGCAGCAGCTGAATCCTCGTGTGGTCATCCCCATGCATTACCGCTTTGGTTCATATGGCTATCCGGTGATCGGCACAGTGGAGGATTATCTTCGGCTGGTGAAAGGGACCGTACGGCGCTATCCGTCGAATACGTTTGTGCTGACCGAGGAAACCATGCCGCAGACCGCGGTACTGACTTTTCCGGGATGACAGAACCGGCGGAGATATGCACTCGCAGAT
>CADBOY010000279.1 GCA_902796405.1 uncultured Lachnospiraceae bacterium
GTCTTTCCCGTTCCGTTGTTTCCGATCACGGCAACCCGCTCGCCGCGGCGGATATCGATATTGACATTATCATACAGGAGCTGGCTGCCGAAGGATTTGGAGAGGTTCTCGATGCGCAGGACATCTTTGCCGCTCACAACGCTGGGTTCCAGAGTGAATACCATCGCGTCGTTGATGTCTTCCGGACGATCGATCCGGTCGATTTTTGCGAGCATCTTCTCCCGGCTCTCCGCCCGCTTGATGGACTTTTCCCGGTTGAAGGACTTCAGCTTGTCGATGACCGCTTCCTGATGGGCAATTTCCCGCTGCTGGTTCAAATATGCCTTGAGCTGTGCCTCACGGACCATCTTCTTCTTCTGCGCGTACGCCGTGTAATTCCCGGAGTAGACGGTGAGCTTCTTCCCTTCGACTTCAATGACCTTGCTGACCACACGGTCCAGAAAATACCGGTCGTGTGCAACCAGGATGACCGCGCCGGGATAGGCGTTCAGATAGCCTTCCAGCCATACGATCGATTCGATGTCAAGATGGTTGGTCGGCTCATCCAGAAGGATGCAGTCCGGCTGGGTGAGCAGAAGCCTGCCCAGAGAAACTCTGGTCTTCTGCCCGCCGGAGAGAGTGCTGCACCGCTTGTCAAAATCCTCTTCGCTGAATCCCATTCCCTTGAGAACGCCGACGATCTGGCTCTCTGCGGCATAGCCGTCCTGCATCTCGAATTCATGGCTGAGCCTGGTATAGGATTCCATCATTTCCTTAAGCTGAGCGCCGGAAGCATTCTTCATGGATTCCTCCAGGCGGCGGATTTCGCGCTCCATAGCGAAAACCGGCTCCTTGGCAGCACGAACCTCTTCGTAGACCGTCTTCTCGGACGAGAGGTTCTGATGCTGGGCGAGATAGCCGATGGTTTTTCCGCGGGAGATGACAATTTCTCCCTCATCCGGAGACAGCTCGCCGACGATCATCTTCAGCAGAGTGGATTTGCCGGCGCCGTTGATGCCGACAATTGCCGTTTTATCTTTATCGTCAATACGGAAATCGCCGCCGGTGAACAGAGTTTCACCTCCGAACGATTTCCCCAGGTTATGACAGGACAGTATCATGAAAGACCATTCCGTTCTGCGCCTTATGCTGCGGCGCGTGGCTGTGTCATGCGGTCGGCACGCAGGCATCCGGCTGCCCGGGCGGGCGGCAGAAGATCCTGTGGCGGAAATTCGGAAGGAGACCAGGCGGAGCAGCACCGGAGCATCATCCGGGGAACCGCGGTCTTCGTCCGAAACAGTAGTATATACGAATTCCGGATCCTTCGCAACTTGAAGCCGAAGGAGCGGGGCGGCGGCCGCCTCACCTGAAAATACTTGATTATATCCTGTTTGCTAATTATAATGGGGAAGAACGTCAAAATCAGGCTGACGATTCCTGTCGCGCTCTGCGGGAGCCTGAGATGGTTCGGAGAATATCCGGAAACAGACAGAGCAGAAAAGGATGAGATCCGGCGGAATCGAACAGACAGACAGGGGAGTGTAAGTTATGGGTGACAGACCGATATCGTCGGCTGTAATCAAGAGACTTCCGAGATATTATCGGTATCTTCAGGAATTAAATCAGGAGAAGATGGAGCGGATCTCTTCGGAAGAGCTCTCGCGGCGGATGGGTGTAACTGCGTCTCAGATCCGTCAGGATCTGAATAATTTCGGCGGATTCGGGCAGCAGGGCTATGGTTATAACGTCAATTATCTTCAGACCGAGATCGGCAAGATCCTCGGACTGGACAAGACGCACAATATGATCATCGTCGGCGGCGGCAATCTCGGGCGTGCGCTCGCCGGTTATACTCAGTTTGAAAACCGGGGATTCGTCGTTGTTGGCATCTTTGACGCCAATCCGGACAAGGTCGGCACGAAGATCCGCGATAATGTCGTGCGTCCGATGGAAGAACTGGAGGATTTTGTGGCGAAGAATGAGATCTCGATCGCCACTCTTGCCATTCCGAAGCAGCCTGCGCAGAAAGTCGCCGACAGACTCTGCCGCTGCGGCATCAAAGCCATATGGAATTTTGCGCATGTGGATCTGAAGGTTCCGAAGGATGTCTATGTGGAAAATGTCAATCTGGTGGAAAGCCTGATGCAGCTTTCTTACCAGCTGAACAAAGACAGGAACAGAGATTAAGCGGCACAGACTGCAGCAGCTTGAGAAAATCCGGGAACCGCATGTTTCCGGATTTTATGATGCACGGGCACAGACAGAGAGCTTCTTCGCCGATAACGGATGCTGCCCGCGCAGCGGAGCAGAGTCTGTTCCTGCTTTCTGCCTGAGTGCCTGCAGCAGGGAGGCAGAATGGAGATTCTGGTAACGGCAGAGGAGATGCGCGCGCTGGACCGGGGAACAATTGATGGACTGGGGATTCCCTCCGTCGTCCTGATGGAGCGTGCGGCGCTGGCCTTGGTAGAGGAGATCAAGAAGAGAAAGCCGGGAAAGTGCCGCATTGTGATCTTTGCCGGTACCGGCAATAACGGCGGCGATGGTCTGGCAGCTGCCCGCATGCTGACTCAGCTCGGGGATACGGTCCGTGTCGTGGTGACGGGAAACCGGAATCATGCAACGGAAGAATGGAAGACGCAGCTTGCCATACTGGAACAGATGAAGATTCCTGTAACGCCTGTGCTTCCGGATGCACATTCCCTTCGCGAGGAAGATCCGGATATTCTGATCGATGCGATGCTCGGCACGGGGCTGTCCCGCCCCTTAAGCGACCGGATCAGCACGCTCTGTGATGCGATCAACAGCACGCCGGCATTTACCGCGGCGATGGACGTCCCGAGCGGAATTCATTCGGATACCGGACAGGTTTTTGGCAATGCCGTGCGGGCAGACCTCACCGTGACTCTGCAGAAGAAGAAAATCGGCCTGGTACTGCACCCCGGCGCCGATTATGCCGGAGAAATCGTGACGCGTGGAATTGGCATATTTACGGCTGAGATCGATGCAGCGCCGAAGACCTTTACGATGGACGAAAGCGACCTGTCCGCTCTGCCGCACCGGCCTGCATGGGCGAACAAGGGCACGTTCGGTCATGTGCTGGTCATCGCCGGATCACGGGGAATGGCCGGAGCGGCCTGTCTGTGCGCAGAAGCCGCATATCGAAGCGGAGCCGGACTGGTGCGTGTGTATACGCCGGAGTGCAACCGGGAAATTCTTCAGACCCGTCTTCCTGAAGCGGTACTGACGACTTATCCGGGGGATGAGCCGCCGGAGGAACTGCCGGAGGATATGGCGGAATGGGCGACTTCGAGCGTCATCGGACCGGGACTAGGTACTTCAAAGCCGGCAGCAGCCCTGCTGCGCAGTGTCCTTTCTCATAAAGATCTGCCGGCGGTGATCGATGCGGA
>CADBOY010000280.1 GCA_902796405.1 uncultured Lachnospiraceae bacterium
CGGCAAATAACTGCTGCCCTCTTTAGCGGCAGCCCTTCCCGACTGCCGATTCGGCTGGTCCGGACTTTCATCATAAAACAGATGCAAACCCGCCGGCTTTTAATCAACCGGCGGGTCTTTTCCTATCGCTCTTAAATTGTCTGCAATCCATTATCGGGCTTCTACAGCCGCCTCGACGGCCGCCTCGAGCGCTTCCGCAATCTTCTCCAGCGACATCGACGGCGTCCCGAGGGGCTTACCAACAGTCTGGCTGCACTCGAACGGCACGTGAATAAAACCGCCGGTCGTTCCGGGATATTTCCGCTCATTCAGGTAGAGCAGATGATACATCAGGCAGTTGCACACATAGGTACCCGCCGTGTAGGACAGAAACGCGGGAATTCCGCGGCTCTGAATGCGCTCGACCATCGCGCGGGTCGGGACGGTCGCGAAATACGCCTTGTCGCCGTCCTTCCGGATCGGCTCGTCCTGCGGCTGTCCTCCCGCGTTGTCCGGAATTCTCGCATCGGCGATGTTGACCGCCACGCGCTCGATCGTCATGCCGGAACGTCCGCCGGCCTGACCGACGCAGATGACGATATCCGGATGACAGCTGTCCATCGTTCTCTCCAGAGCGTCCGCGCAGGCCGCGAATACCGTCGGGATCTCGGCCTTGATGATTTCCTCGCCCGCGATCCGGTCCGGGAGCATCTTCACTGCCTCATAGGCGGGGTTCAGCGTCTCTCCGCCAAACGGGTCAAACCCTGTCATCAGTACTCTCATAATCCGTCCGCAGCCGGTATGTCCGGCTGCCCCTCCTTCCTCTTCCCTAAAGTGCAACTGCCGTCATCCACTCGCACACGCCCGATAGCAGACCGCTCTTTTCTGTAGGTATTCGGTTCCGGCTCGATGATCTTTTCCCTCTGCATCAGCATCCGGTTGTCCGCATAGATATCCGATTCCAGACAGACCAAATCGAAGTGGCCACTCGCGTTCTGCTGACCGCCTGCGCTTCCTTACGAGAGCAGAATCATGTAGATGATCTGGAAGACCAGGAGGACCATAGCGGTCATCACCTGGTTCTTGATGACGCCCCACCGGTCTTTCATGTTCAGAATGGCGACCGGGACGATGTTGAAGTTCGCGGCCATCGGCGTGCACAGGGTTCCGCAGTAGCCGCAGGTCAGCCCAAGCATGCCGACAACAACCGGATTGGCACCATACGCAAGGACAAACGGAGCGCCGATGCCGACCGTCATGACCGTGATGGCAGCAAATGCATTTCCCATGATCATCGTGAACAGGACCATGCCGATCGCGTAAACGATGATGCCGACGACAATGTTGCCCTTCGGGACAACGTTCTCAACCAGCCCCGCAATGACCTCGCCGACGCCGGCGGCATTGAAGACGCCGCCGAGGCAGCCGAGCAGCTGCGGCAGCATGCAGAGCGGTCCCATCATGGAGAGGAAGCGCTCCGAATCATTCAGGAACACCTTCGGCGTGTTCTTCTTCGAATACGCATGCAGCAGAATCATAGAGACGATCGTGCCGCAGGTGATGCCGACCATCGAGCTGATGTTCGTGAAGAGCGCAAAGCACAGCGAGAAGATGGCAACCATCATAGCCGGAAGGAAGATCTTCATGCCGATCTTGCCAAACTGCGAAGCGGTGTACTCCTTCGTCGGAGTATCCTCGTGTCCCACCTTGACCTTACGGAAAATCGCGGGGATACACATGATGAGAACCAGGGCGCCTGTCACCTTGTTCGGAAGCCAGGTGCCGAACGCGCAGGCCACGCCGAACGCACCCCAGAACAGAGCCGTTCCGTAGCGGGAAGGATTCTCCTTGTCGAGCAGGTTCTTGATTCCTGCATAAATGGCGACGAAACCGATGATGAGCCATACAATGTTAAGCAGAACCGTGCTTGCTCCCGTACCGATCTGAATCAACTTCATGGTCATTTCCTCCCGTCAGAAGTGCTGTCCGTCTGCTTCGATGCACCACTTGACAGCGATGTTCCGTAATATTTCGCCACAAGCTTCCTGTCTTTCAGAATGAAGCGGATCGCCGTGAAGACAAGAGCAACGATGGCAACCGGAATCTCGACGATGGCGAGGTCGACCAGTTCAACCTGATAGCCGAGATCGGCCAGTGTCGTCTGCACCAGTACACCGCCGGCGCCTCCCACGAACAGGACCTGCCAGAAGAACCAGGTGATATTCTCCATGGCGGACGCCATTCCCTTGACGTCCTCCAGATGATCCGGATCCGGCTCCCTGCCGGTATTACGGATCGCGCCCTCTGCCATGGGCATCAGGACAGGACGAACGAAGCCGGCCACACCACCAAAACCAACGTTGAAGGCGCCGAGAAGGCCTCGCAGAACGCCGTATGCGGCGACCAGCTTGCCGGCGGTCGCGCCCTTTACCTTGTGCATCAGTTCCGCAGCCGCTTCGCGCAGGCCGTTCCGCTCGAGCGTGCCGGTGATCAGAAGAATCATGATGAAGATCGCCATGCTCCGGTTCCCGGTGAAGCTCGCGCCGAGCTGCTCCAGCATGCCTCCAAAGCCGAGACCGCCGGCGAGCGCCGTCACGACGATGGCAAGGAAAATGATCAGGATTGAGTCCAGTTTCAGGGCGAATCCGACGATGACGATCAGTACGCCCAGCAGTTTCAGCAATTCCATGTGTCTCCTCCTTTGTCTCTTGGTTCTTTCCCGGCGGAGGGAGCACCGGCTGCCGGCTTCGCACGCAGTAATCGGCTGTATCCTCCTGCCGTATTTATCTTCACCAGCGTCTCTTCTTCCGATCTGGGACATTGCAGAACGCCGGCTGCTACCCTGTTTTTCCGTTATTCACACGACCATCGGATGGATTCTCCGGAGCACCGCTTCGAGAGGGATTCTGACTTTTCCCCAGCCAGGAATCTCCGACTGAAAGTTTCTTTATCTGCACTTCTCCCTGTTATTTATTATATATTTTGTATTAAAATTTATATTTACCACTCTAATATTTTAAATTCATTTAATTTTCTTAAATTAATGGTTATAAATTATCATGTTATTACAGTAAAGTCAATATCCTTATAATTAAAAGAAAATTTCGTAATATCTGCTGATTTTTCATTGATTCCTGAATCCAAGGGAACCGAGGGCTTCCGGACATTTTCCTGATTTTAAGCATCAGAAAAGGGAGCTGCAGCGGCAGCTCCCCTCCCTTCTCGCAAATTCTGCTATGCGGAAACGCTTATTCTGTTTGAACAGAATAACAATTACTCGATTGTTACGTGCTTGCGAGCGTTCTTCATCGCCGCTTCGCTCATCTCCTGGCCGATGCCAGGCAGTTCCGGTACAGTGTAATAGCCATCCTTCGGCTCATAGAAATACTTTCCGGCGTTTTTGAACTTCGTCAGCAGGTTTGCATTGTGCTCCTCATGGATAACAAAGTTCGGGATGACCGTCTCAACCTGCAGAGCCGCTGCTGTGGCGATCGGGCCGCCGCAGACATGGATCTGCACACCGATATCATAGACCTGCGCCATATCGCAGATCTTCTTGGTCTCCGTGATGCCGCCCGTGTTGCAGAGATCCGGCTGAATGATCGACAGAGTCCGGTCCTCAAAGAACTGACGGAACTGCCATCTCGTCGAGCTGCGCTCACCAGTGGCCAGAGGAAGATTGCAATTGCTCTTGATAACCCGGAACAGGCTGGGGTTATCGGGCATCGTCGGTTCTTCGTAGTACATAATGTGAAGCGGTTCCAGAGCCTTGCCGAGCTCCGATGCCGTGTTGGTATCCAGCAGGGAATGGATCTCCACGATGATATCCAGATCGTCGCCGCCTGCCTCACGTGCTGCCGCGATACGGTCAACCGACTTCTTCAGGTCGTGATATCTCCAGGCACCTCTCTGATGCTGTCCCTGTGTGGCAAACAGCGCTGCCACATCCGGCTCATCCTCGCTGCCGGCGAATACCGGATCGATCTTGACTGCCGTATAGCCATCCTTCATGGCGTCCTTGACTACCGTGTAATAATCTTCCGGTTTGGACAGAACGTGCATCTTGTCATCGCCCTGAATCAGAGTGCGCCAGCCAAACTGAAGCTGAGAGGCGTAAGCACGAAGCTTGTCATTCGTCTTGCCGCCGAGCAGCTTATACACCGGCAGGTTCAGCGCCTTGCCCTTGATGTCCCAGCATGCCGTGTCGATGGCTGCCATCGCTGCGGATACTACGATGCCGCCGTTCATGCCCCAGAAGGTATGACGATGCAGATGCTCCCAGATTTTCTCCGTATCAAAAGGATCATATCCGATGACCAGTTTGGCAAAATCCTGGCACTGGCCATAAGCGGCTTCCCAGCAGTTGCCATAAGCAAGTCCTGCTTCACCGAATCCGCTGATTCCTTCATCGGTGTTCACCTTCACGGTAATAAAATCACCAAGATAGCAGTCTACACTTGTGATTTTCATCTCTGAACTTCTCCTTTCTTCATCTCGGCAATCATGCCGCATCATGCTATGTTATCCTCCGGAAAGGAACCGCCGGTCTGCCGGCAGCTCCTGCTCCATATAACTACTCTTATTTTATCGTTACGCACACCGCGTTGGCAATGGCTTCTTCGCTCATCTCCTGACCGATACCAGGTGTCTCCGGAACCTCATACGCACCATTGACCGGAGTCAGGAAATACTTGCCGGCTTTCTTCCATGCGCTGGTAAGGTTGGCATTGTGCTCCTCATGAATCACGAAGTTCGGAATTGCGGCTTCCACCTGAAGAGCTGCAGCCGTTGCGATCGGGCCGCCGCAGACATGGATCTGTACACCGATATCATAAACCTGAGCCATATCGCAGATCTTCTTGGTCTCTGTGATGCCGCCCGTGTTCGCCAGATCCGGCTGAATGACATTCAGAGTCCTGTCTTCCATAAACTGACGGAACTGCCATCTTGTCGAGCTGCGCTCACCGGTGGCCAGAGGAAGTCCGCCCTTCTCCTTCACATGGCGGAACAGGGACGCGTTATCCGGCTTCGTCGGCTCTTCCATGTACATGATCCGATACGGCTGCAGAGCATGTGCCAGCTCAGCAGAGGTATTCGCATCCAGCAGAGAATGGATTTCCACGATGATATCCAGATCATCGCCGCCGGCCTCTCTGGCCGCTGCGATTCTCTCTACGGAGCGCTTCAGGTCATGCTCGCGGTAGCAGCCGCGGACCTGATTTCCCTGAGTGGCGAAAACGGACTTCTGATCCTTCGGATCCAGCGGAGCAAAAACCGGATCGATCTTGACAGCATCATAGCCATCCTTCACCGCATCCTTCACGACATCGTAGTAGTCCTGCGGATCATACAGAAGCGTCAGAGCATCGTTCTTCTCAATCAGCGTTCTCCAGCCGAACTGAAGCTGAGATGCATAAGCGCGAAGCTTGTCGTTTGTCTTGCCGCCGAGCAGCTTGTATACCGGCATATTCAGTGCCTTGCCCTTGATATCCCAGCATGCCGTATCGATGGCAGCCATGGCGGAACTCACGACAATACCGCCATTCATACCCCAGAATGTGTGGCGATGCAGATGCTCCCAGATTTTCTCGGTATCGAAGGGATCATAGCCGATTACCAGTTTGGCGAAATCCTGGCATTGACCAAAGGCAGCTTCTGTGCAGTTGCCATAGGCAAGTCCTGCCTCACCATAACCGCTGATTCCTTCATCCGTATTTACGCGGACGGTAATGAATCCGCCGAGGGCACCTGTTCCCTTGAAGCAGTCAATACTTGTGATCTTCATGGTTTCTCCTTCCTTATTGATTTAAGATGATAATCTGCCGCCCGGTCAGCAGCAGACCGGACCGGCCTGCTCTGACGAAACGGCTGAACGTTTCCTGCGGAATGCCCTGGAAACCATTTGGTTTGCTGCAGACATCTGCCATGCGCTTCTCCCTTCTTTCAAAAGGATCGCACATGTTCCGGTTTTATTCCTCCCCGGAATTCTCCCCGGTCTCCGCCCAGAGGGATGTATGAATGGCAACATTGGCATTTCTTCCGATAACGACACCGAGCACGGCAAATACCACGATCATGATAACGTTGATCACGGTGACAGTGATTCCCATGGAGAGCAGTGACTTCCAGAGAATGACAAGGCTCAGAATCAGAGACAGAACGCAGAAGAAGTAGTACAGGCCATCCGGAATATGATACTTGGACTGCTTCCATGCCTTCGGATACAGCTTCGGCATCTTCATGTAAGCGATAAAGTTCAGAATGGCAAAGCAGGAAGTGAACAGCTGCACCATGTTGGTAATCACGGTGATCGACAGACCGGCGATGACCGGGATCATGCCCATGATATACATGAAGGTCAGAATCCATACACGGGAGCCGCGGGAATTCTGCTTTCCGAATGCCTTGGGCAGCCAGCCGTCATCACAGGACTGGCCGATGGTAATAGCGTTGTAGGCAAAGCTGGAGTTCAGTGTGGAAAGCAGCGCCATGATCGGGCCGGCGATAATGAAGAGATAGAACAACACCGGCGGGAAGATTCTCTGCGCCGCAAAGACCAGCGTTGTGGAGTCTCCGTATTCCTTCACGCTCATGACACCGACACCTGCCATAGCGACGCCAACATAGAGAACGATCAGCGTAGGCACCGCCATCAGCAGAACCTTCGGAATGTCTCTGCGGGCGTTCGCGGCATCCTTGCCGTAAGCTGTTGTCATGTAATAGCCCTGGCAGGAATACACGAACAGCAGAACCGCACCGGTAAAGCCACCGGAAATCATTCCGTTGTTAAAGGTGATTCCCCATCCGTTAATCAGCCAGTTCGGATCTCCCGTGTTGAAGATCGGAAGCTTCATCTTCATGATACCGACAACCGCGAAGAGAATCAGCGCCGCGATCAGCAGCCAGGTCATGATCTTCTGTGCGCCTGCCATGATATCAATACCAAGCAGATTGATGACAAAGAAGAAGGTCAGCAGAAGAGCTCCAGTGACAATCCTCGCTCCGCTTCCGCTCAGAGCCGGGAATACATCACCCAGATACGCGGCAGCAGAGGTGCCGAACAGCGACAGGCTCAGGCACTGCGTCAGGTACATATACGCGAATACACCGGCAACACGGGGACCGGCCATGCCGCAGAGCATGGAGTAGTTGCCGCCTGCCATACGGACGGTCGAGGAAATGAACACGTTGGGAAGGATGATCAGGAATCCCATGATGATGGCCACAAAGTAAGCCAGCCAGGCAGAATATCCTGTCATCTTGATGGCAGGGACAATCAGGGTGATGACACCAGCACCGATAACCTGCCCGATTGCCAGTGCATAGAGTTCAGGGACGCGCAGTTTACCGGGTTTGGGTTCCGGTTCTCGGATAACTTTGATCATGATATATCTCCTCTTTTTTCTTCAGCGACAAATGACTGAAATCATGATAATCAGTTCACGCAGCGCTCTGCCGCTTTCGGCGGAGCGCTCTGATTATCCATTCGTTACTCGACGATCTGATGAAGCACCGCATGATCGATCGCTTCCCGCAGGAACTCGTTGCCGATGCCCGGAAGATCCGGAATGGTGAAGTAACCGTTCTCCGGCTGGCGGTTGTATTTCGTCAGTCCCAGGCTGGTATCCATCCGGTTGCAGACGTGATGCTCATGAATAATGAAGTTCGGAAGCGTGCACTCCAGCTGAATCGCTACATCCGTGCACAGCGGGCTTCCGGCTGCGTGAACCTGAACGCCGACATCGAAGGCGTGAGCCATATCCGCGATCTTCTTCACTTCACTGATACCGCCGCAGTTTCCGACATCCGGCTGAATCAGCTGTACCAGATTCTTCTTGAAGTATTCCGCATACTGCCATCTCGAGAAGATTCTCTCACCATTGGCAATCGGTACGGACGTATACTTCGTAATATATTCCACCGTCTGAGGGGTCGGAGAGTTCGGCTCTTCGAATGCCAGAATATGATATTTCTCGGCAAGCTTCGCCAGCTGAACCGCTCCGAGAGCGTCCGGCAAGGAGTGATTCTCCATGATGATATCCACATCATCACCAGCCGCCTCGCGGGCTGCTGCCATCCTCGCCTCAACCATCTTGTACTGCTTCGGGGTGAGGAATCCGGTGGTATCGAGGAAGGACAGAGGCTTGCCTTCTTCATCTCTGTCGAAGAAATCGATCTTCACGGCATCATAGCCTTCGTCCACGGCAAGCTTCACATTGTGCGCATAATCTTCTGGCTTTACTGCCCACAGCTGCTCGGATTCACCGACCATGCCCCAGCCAAACTGCAGCTGGGAAGCATATGCTCTCAGCTTGTCTCTGACTTTTCCGCCGAGGAGCTGATAGACCGGGACATTGAAGTACTTGCCCTTGATGTCCCAGAGCGCAACATCGATTGCTGCGATACCGGAGAAGATAACCGGACCGCCGTTCTGGCCCCAGAACGTCCTCTTGTGCATCGTCTCCCAGATCAGCTCCGTCTGCAGCGGATCCATTCCGATGACCAGCTTCGCCAGATCCACGACCATGCTGTAAGCTGCGTCTCCGCCGATGCCATAGGCCATTCCCGCCTCGCCGTCGCCGTACAGACCGGTGTCCGTATAGACACGGCACCCGATCGGGCTGTTCTGCGCCGAATTGGCAGTCGGCAGCCGGAAGACTTCCACCTTCGAGATCTTCATGTGTGTTACCAGCCTTTCTGCAGAGAATGATCCGGCAGCCGGACCTCCCTGCTGATGTACCTGTTTCTCTTCCGGGGCAGAATCACCATGCGCCCCGGACAGCTCTGCGGATCAATGGTTCAGCCGTTCGCTTGTTCGCTATGTATAGTCAGAAAAAATACGTGATTTCTGACCCTGCACCAACCAATGTGCCGAATCATCACTTCAATGATTCATGATTGATTGGCTTGCTGTACCGTTGATTCATTGACTGAATCGCTTGTTCGCTATGTATATGATTACATTCATTTACGATTGTTGTCAATACTTTTGCCGCTTTTCCCTCACATTTAATATTTTTAGCAATATTTTGCGATTCATCGTTATTGATTTCAAAAGTAACGATAGTTCAGGGCAAAATAAAAGCCGAACCGAAGACCTGTGATATACACAGTCTCCCGTTCGGCCTGAATCAGCCGTACCTTCTCCAAGAGCCGTTCATTCTCACTGCGAGCTGGCAGCTTCCTGCCTTTCTTCCTTCTCTGCTTCCCCCTTGCCGGAGGTCACCTCGCCCGTCTTCAGTTTCTCCTCTCCATTAGAAACTCCGGTCAGCATATCATAGGTCAGCTGCCGTGACTTGCCGTAATCCTTCTGAGAGATCGCCTCATAGATCTTCTCATGGGTATCATCTAGCGCGACCAGCTGCTCTCCGTTTCGGACTCTGTTATGCATCCGCACGTACAGCAGATCCTTGATATTCTGCCTCACCATACTGCGCACCATGCTGTAGATCTCCAGGTAGATCTGATTATGACTCATCGCCACAACCTGAGTGTGGAAATTCAGATCACTGTCTACCAGCGCATCCAGCTTCTCCTCGTTTCCCATATCTCCGCTATAAATCTCTGCGTTGTGATAGTACTGATCCTTCCGGTGCTTCAGCTCGGCAAGCTCCTCGTCCGTCCCATAGATCATTGCCAGCCGCATGCTGTCACACTCAATCAGATTCCGAAACTGCTTGACGTCCTTCTCCGACTGATTCTCCGCATACAGATCCACCACCTCATGGATCAGCGAAGTCAGAGAGAACTTGCGAACGTAGGTTCCCATCCCCGCACGTGTCTCCACGATGCCCAGAGTATTCAGCTTCTGAAGCGCCATGCGCACACTGAGACGGTTCACCCCATAGATCTCCGCCAGATCACTCTCGGAGGGAAGCTTGCTGTTCTCCTTCCATATACCGTCCACGATGTTCTGTTTGATTTCCACACATACCTGATCCACAACAGACACCTTGCGGATCTGATGGAGATGCTTACTACTGGCCATGATACTGCTCTAATACCTTTCTCTTATCATACATTTGCCGAAATATGCGTAACTATTATGTTACCACAAGACCATGGCCTTCGGCAAATCGATTTTCAGAATATTCGCCATTTTTTGAATCCGGTATGTCCGGGCAGATACTCTGTGTCTGAAGTGCCTTCCTTGTTCTGCCTTATATTCTTCTCCGGCTCATGCTTTATCTTCGTCTCGGTTTCTTGTCTCCGCTTCCTACGCTTATCCTTGACTCATCCTCAATTTCCTGCCTCATGCTCCCGGCTTCGTCTCAGCCTCTTGCCTTCGCTCCATGCTCCTCTTGTATCCGAAGCATACCCGCAAAACACCGGACAGGAAGCAGCCGTAATATTTCCGGATCACCACGAAAAAAAGACCTGGCACCGGGCCAGGCCTTTTCCCTGTTCTGATTATTCGCCAGGATGCACTGCGTCGTTCGGGCAGGTCTCCTCGCAGGTACCGCAATCAATGCAGGTATCCGCATCGATTACATACTTGCCGTCGCCCTCGGAGATAGCCTCAACAGGACACTCCTCTGCACAGGAACCGCAGCTGACACAATCATCAGAAATTACGTATGCCATTGGTTTACCCTCCTAAAAATTGATGACCTTAGTGTAATACGAAACATCCGATTATTCAAGTGTCAATTTGGCACGACACGTCCGTTTGGATGTCAGCCGTATAGTGATGGACAATAATCTGATTTGTCAATTGGCAGACGAAAGCGTAAATATGAAGATTGATTTTTCCCGCAGCCCGGCTATCATCGTATTTAGATAGGCATATTTCGTATATTGATAGGAGAAAAGAAGCGGTCTTATGAAAAATAGCAGGCTGCTCTGGACGCCTTACATTACCTGCTGGAGGGATTATCATGATTTTCTACTTTTCCGCAACGGGAAACAGCAAATATACTGCTGAGTGCATTTCTGCGGACGGAGAACAGCTGGTATCCATTGCAGCCGCCGTCGATAAAAAGGAATATGATTTCTCTGTCTCAGATGAAAGAGTGGGATTTGTCTCTCCGACTTATAACTGGACGCTTCCCTCTATTGTATCGGAATTTCTCCAGAAACTGACCCTTCATTTCGGCGCAAAGCCCTATATGTACTATGTTGCAACATATGGAACAACGAGCGGTGCCTCAACGGCGATGGCAGACCACATGATGCGGAAAAAGGGCTGTCATTTGACGCCTGTTTTGATGTTAAAATGCCGGACACCTGGACACCGATCTTTGATCTGTCGGATCCTGTGAAGGTTCAGAACCGTCTCGCCAAAAGCGACGGAGAGATCGAAGTATTAAAAAGCAGATCCGGAACAAGGTCAGAGGCAGACATCTGGGAATGACAACGCCTTATTTTACGGGCGAAGCCGGACTTTTCCTCTATGACAGGATCACAAGGAACACAAGCCATCTGCATGTAACAACTGCCTGCATTGGCTGCGGATTATGCGCTAAGAAATGCCCTGCCCATGCGATTGAGATGAAAGAGGATAAGCCGGTATGGATGAAAAAGAAATGCGTCATGTGCCTCGGCTGCCTGCATCGTTGTCCCAGATTCGCTATCCAATACGGAAGCGGACTCAACAGGAAACACGGCCAGTATCGCAACCCTCATACTAACGTATAATCTGATATCCTGGCATACCGATCCGCTGTGCATTTTTCGTTCATTTTTTGTCGGATCCCTGCATAGCTTCCGTTCATTTCCGGCTTATTGCAAATCCCTGCACATTCGTTTATAATGACTGTACTCATTCAAAGGAGGGACGAGACATGGCACAGGTGAACAAGGATATGCTGATCGGCGAACTGATCAATATCGATATCAATATTGTTCCGATCCTGATGGGGGCTGGAATGCACTGCATCGGCTGCCCGTCCTCTCAGGCGGAATCTCTGGAAGAAGCATGCATGGTCCATGGAATTGACACCGATCTCATGGTTGCCGCAATCAACGAATATCTGGCTGCCAAGGAAGGGGTTCCTGCTCAGGAATAAATCAGAAAACGCCGTTCGTTCCAGGTCAGAACAGAAAACGGAGTGCCGGTTGGCGCTCCGTTTTCTGCTTCTCCCGAGATATTGTCTTCATCCGCCTTCGCGGGATATTCCCGTTTTCTTCGCGGAAAATTTCCATTTTTTCTTTCCGGATTTTCAGCTCGTTGTCCAACCGCTGAACCAGCATGAGCAGAGCTGCCGCGCAGGAAACGGTTCCGTCATCTTCTCTCCAGATTCATGAACTTCGTGTACTGAGGCAGCCACGCAAGCTCCACCGTCCCGATCGGGCCATTTCTCTGCTTCGCCACGATGATCTCGCAGATGTCCTTCTTCTAACTGTCCTTGTGATAATAATCATCACGATACAGAAACATCACCA